>JAPPMM010000050.1 GCA_028819075.1 Gammaproteobacteria bacterium | reverse complement strand
TGGCGCTCTTGGCGGAGCAACTGCGCAACTACTGGGTGCAGAGCGACAACGGTGCTCGCATCGAGGAGATCGTCCAGAAGGCTTCGACCGCAATCGATCAGGTCGCCGAGGTGCTGTCCCGGCTGGACCGGAACCGGGGCCGCAAGCCGGAGTCTCCCGGCACCAAGGCGCTCATATGGCTCAACGCGCTGGTCTTTCAGGAGCTGCTGGCGAGCCACCTGGACATGTCGCTCCTGCCTGCCGAGCACCGCCAGAAGACGATCAGCCGCCCCGACCCTGCCGGGACCACCGCAGACCTTGAACGGCAGTGGGAGGAGATCCTTGCGATCAACTGGTGGCCCATATTCCACGTCGCCCGCGAGACGCTTCGGGCAACGCCGGGCTCGCCCGGAACCCATTTGGCCATCGGCGTGCTGATCCGCACCGCTCGCGAGATCGTCGAATCGGGGATGATCCGCCGCCACGACGTGGCCGGTCGCGTGTTCCATCGGCTGCTGGACTCGCGCAAGTTCCTTGCGACCAACTACACGACGATCCCGGCGGCGATCATGCTTGCGGGCCTCGCCTTCGACGAGCGCGGCCCGCGCTGGTCCGAAATCGACTTCGCTTCGGCCGAGTCCGTCGCTGGGCTGCGGATCGTGGATCCGGCCTGCGGCAGCGGCACCCTGCTCATGGCCGCCGCGCAGGAGGTACTCAAGCGGGCGCGCCGTGCCGGAGCGCCCGCCCAACAGGCCCCGACCATCGTGCGGACGATTTTGGAAGAGGCGCTCTATGGCTTCGACGTGGTCCCCGCCGCTATCCACCTTGCCGCCTCCACGCTCTGCATGGCCGAGGCGCGTCAGGTCGTCAAGGACATGAACCTCTGGCGCGTTCGGCACGACGTGACCGATGGCGTTGCCCGCCTTGGGAGCCTCGACTTCCTGTCCTCGTCGCCCAGTCAAGGAAATGCTGCTCGGCTCAGCCTCTTCGACGACGAGAAGCCGTCGATCCGCCGTGTGACCGGCACCGGCGAAGTAGAGGACAGCCGCGTAGGCATGCCATCGAAGTGCCACCTCGTGATCGCCAACCCGCCGTACACCCGTGCGGGCGGCCCCGGAGACGAGAAGAACACGGTTTGGAATCCCATCTTCGGGTCGCTTTTGGACAAGCGGGACGCCGAGAAGATGAAGAAAGCGCTGCGGAAAGCACTCGACGGAACGGCGGCAAGTCTCTATGCGGGGCTCGGATCGGCCTTCGTGGTGCTCGCCGACGAGGCGCTCGACATCGGGGGACGCTTGGCTTTCGTGCTTCCGGCGACGATGCTCACTGGCAGCCGTTGGGCACCCATCCGGCGTCTCCTGCTGTCCAAGTACTCGGTGGAGTGGGTGGTCGTGAGTCACGACCTGCGGAACCGGAGCGCCAAGAAGGGGCTGCCCGGACGGCGGCTCGTGTCGTTCTCCGAGTCCACGCGCATCGCCGAGGTGCTGATCGTCGCGACCCGGCGGCGGTCAGGCCGTCCCAAGGACAGCCGCGTGTGCTTCGTGAATCTGTTGCGGAATCCGGACGAGCCGATTGAGGCGCTGGGACTGACCCGGAAGCTCTTGGCTCTGCGCGATGGTCTCGCGCCGCTTGAGCCCGCCGCGATCGGCATAGGGGAGACGACATGGGGGAATGCCGTCTCAGTTCCACAGAGCGATCTGCCGTGGGACGGTGGCCCGTGGTCGCTCGCGACGTTCGTGCAGCCGGGGCTCGCACTGATCGCGAACCGCATTGCTTTGGGCGAGCAGGGCGGGCTCGGTTCGGTTCCGGTTGCGGAACTCGGGGCGTTCGCCGACTTGGGTCCCTACCACATGCAGGTCAAGAATCCCAAGTACGGACTGTTCACGGTGCGCGAGCGGCCAACGTCAACGGCTACTGCGGAGTGGCGTCTGCGAGCGGGCATACCGGCTCTCTGGCACCACAAGGCTGGACGGAACACATGCTTGGCCGCGTCAGCCGACGCGCTTCTGGAACGACGCGCGGATAGCAGCCGAGCAGACCAAGACCAAATGCTGGCGAAGAGCGGCTGCCTGCACTTGGCGGCGGACCTCGGGATGGCTCCCCAGCGAGTGGCTGCGGTCATGACCGACAGCCCGATGCTCGGGTTCAGCTCTTGGATTTCGGTGGTCATCCGCAATTCCCGAGCTGGCAAGAACGAAGCCCTGTGCCTGTGGCTCAATTCCACCTTCGGGCTCCTTCTCCGAGCCATGCACGGCAATCGGCCCTACCTGGGCCGCTCTCGCGTGCCCCACGAACTCGCCCGCACCATGCCCGTACTCGATGTGGACCGGCTATCTAACAGGCAACTCACGGCCGCCGCAGCCGTCTACGCCGATCTCAAGCGCCGCGAACTTCAAGGCTTCAGCGCGCTGGCCGACGATCCCGTCCGGCGCGAGATGAACGAGCGCCTCTGCCGCGAGGTGCTCGAAATCGATCCCGAGATCGTGGCCGACATCACCCGCAAGCTGTCTCTGGAGCCGACGCTGCACGCCCGGCACTGAGGCCGGTGGAGCAAGCGGCCCGGTTACACGGTGGATCCCGTCGCCCCTTAATTCAACCCGGCCGTAATCTCCTGCTCGTGTGTCCGGTGGCGAGCCATATGTTGCCCCAGTTCTCGCCTCAACCTCCTCGCCCAGTGGCGGATTGCAGGCATCTCGTGCCCCTGCAGCGCCTCAAGGGCAGCCTCGTGACTGGCGTAGTGATCCGCCAGCGAACTGACCACGCCCGTCGTGTGCAGGTTGCTCTCGAACGCGTCCTGCACATCGGAGCGCTCTCCGAAACCGTCGATGAGCCGCGACATCACGGGATGAAGGAGGCGGCCGGAATCGCTGTCTGCCGCCGTCAAGATGGGCAGGCACTTCGCGGCGAATGCGGGTGCCTGATCGGGGCTTGCATGGCACCACGCCAGCAGGTCTTCTTCGGGGAGCGCGAGAATGGGAGGATCGACTCCGCGATCGATGAGGGACCTCTCGCCCAAGGTGAGCGCCATGAGCCGCGCGAAGCGACCGTTCGACGCGATGGCGCCGCCAATGATCTGCCACATGCCCGGAAACCCTGACAGCAGTTCCCGCAGCACGCCCCGCAACGCCTTGCCGTACAGTTCGATCTGGGCGTCCCGACGCCAGCAAACCAGCGCCTTCGAGAAGGCGAGGGCCGTCTCGCGGGCGTGATCATCCTCACGGCCCTTCCGCAGCGTCGCCAGGACGATGCGGGCGAAGCACCAATCCGTTGGCGGGGTGGCGGCTCGGGAATCCCTCGTGCGCCAGCGGCCGGCGTTCCGTGCCATTGTGACCACTTGGCTTGGAAAGTCCGCGATCAGGAACCCGATTTCCCGGGTGTCGTTCCTCTCTTGGTCCTCTTTGCGCAACATCAACCACAGGGTGCTGACGCCGATTGCAAAGGATGTCGCGTCGTGGTCGAGAAGCGCATCGAGCAGCCGGGCCACCGCCGTGTGGGGCAAGGGATCTAGTGTTTCGGGACGCATCCAGGAAGCCAGCGCAGTGGACGGAATGGTGCCTTGGGCCAATCCCACGACGCCCTGGGCAACGTCCTCAGCCGTAAGTCCGATCCGGCGACAGATCTCCGGGATGGCCGGAGCGAGCGTCGGAGACTCGAAAACGCTCTGCTTGACCGCTTCCAAGTGGTCGTGATGTCGGTGCGCGAGACTCGCAACGAAACCCACAAGCAGGTCATGGTTGCGCTGGTCTTGGGGCTCGTTCTCGACGGCCCTCATGATCGGGTCCAGCCAATCGACCGGAGACGGTGCTCGGTTCGCGATGGACTCTCCCAGCTTGCCGACATGGAAGTGCTTCCCTCGGCTGAGATGGGGGAGGAGCGCGTGCAATGTCTCCGGTTTCTGCAAGAGATCGTCGGCCAAGGCGTCGATCTTGGCGAGAAGCGCCGCGACATGCTCCGCCTCCGACTCGATGAACCAATCGTGATGCGTTGGAGGCTCGGTCACTAGCGTACGCACCAGCCCATGAACGTCAGTTGGAGTGAGAAGGTCGATCAAACACTGTACGCGCGCGACCGTCGGCTCGTCGATCCGCTTGGTGGAACGTACGAGAACCCCACGCAGCTGCCGCAGTGCAAGCGTCCACCTGTGGCCCGCCCCTTCGACTCGATGGATTGCTTCCTCGACCGCATCGATGAACCCGCGGAAGATCAGACTGGCGATGGAACCGCCGAGTTCGTCCCGGCTCATGACGCCGACTTCGTCATTCCGTGCGGCGAGTTGGGCGAGGCGCGAGATGCAGCCGCCGACATACTTGGCCAGTTCTGCCCTCGTGGACGGATGCCAGCGGTTCAGCGTTCGCCGCGAGCCGTGCACTTCCGGGCCGATCACGCTCAGGCGGTCTGTCTCGTAGCTCGCCACCAAGGCACGAACAACGTGCATCAGTCGGGTCGCGTCGCTCGCGGCAACTGCCTCGTCGAGGAATCGGAGTCGGCGCGCTCCATCGGCCTCCGTCGCTCCCGAAAGCGCAGGAAAGAGCGTGGTGAACGGGCGGGCCGAATGCTCGTTGTCCATCCGGCCCTCTACCCGCAGCAGCCGCAGCATCAGACGGGCACCGACGTCGAACGTCGCCGCGGGGAAGGCGATCTTACCGAGGCCGCGCATAAGGCAATGCAGCGCGTTGCCTTTGGGCGCCAACGGCTCCAGATGGCTGTCGAGAAGGCGTTCGATGCATTCGGCTACCACTTTCGGGTCCACTTCAGCCAAGCATGCTAGGACCTCGGCCCGACAGTTGTCGACCACGCCGGTGTCGAGGGGACCGCCCTCCCTGCATACGTGGGACACCACCCTGGTTGCGATCCCGGTCCCGTTCAAATGAGCCAGACGCTCGGCCGCCAAACGGGCCAAGCCGGGTGCGAAGCTGCCCGAGAGCACCTCGTCCCACTTCTGGGGATCCCACACGCTCCACTGCCGTTCCGCAAGCCGAACAACGATCGGCCGGGGCTGGATAGCTCCGAGTCCGCCGCGCCGCTTGAAGACGCCCCGGTCTTGGAGTTGCTGTATTGCCGCATACAGGTCGTCACGGGTGAGATCGCGACCGAGAGACGCGATCTTTGCTAGGAAGTCCTCGTTCGTTGGCGTCCCACGATGGCCCAGCCATCCGATGTTCGCGGGGTCCACCCGCACCACGCGGAAGGCGGAGAGAAGCGTCGCGGACCTGAGCAGACGATCCGCATCGTGCGACGCTCTTCCCACAACGAAGCGGTCGATGAATTGTTCCGGGCGCGGGTCGACGAGTTGGGTGGCACCGACTTCGGCGCCAATGCGACGCGCGACTTCCGGGAAGCCCGCCGACATTCGGGCTAGGCGCTGTCGGTCCAGCGGCGGCAGCGTCCCGGCCACTCGTTCTACGACTGCCTCGACGACACTCTCGGGGGCCTCGTCGATCCCAATGGTGTCGGTACCGAGTCGCGATGGCATCTCATCGTCAATGATGGAGAGAAAGGAAACCCCGCTGCCGGAGCGTCGCACCAACCCGACCAGAGCGTCATGGCTCTCCGGGTCGCAGCCGTCCGCCACGACGACGGCGCGTGCGCCGGACCCGGCCAACCTGTCGACGATGCCGGGAAGCGCTCGGTCGGGTACTTCCGACTGTTCCGCGTACATCACCAGGTCTCGCAGGGGGCGGTTGGCTGTCCGGTCGTCGCCAGCACCACCCAAGGCCTCCAAGCACAGCCGAGACTTGCCCACGCCAGACAGTCCCGCCACACGGAGAAACGCACCGGGCTGGGTCAATCGCTCCCGAATCTCGCTACTCAGCTCCGGTAGCCTTGGATCCTCAACCCAGTGGACCGAATGCTCGCTTCTTTCGCTCCATTGACGCCAAGAGACGAACCAGCCCGGAGAGGGGATGCCAACCTGCTCCTGAACCCAGAGAGCCACCGGCGGATGAGTGTTTATCCACATTGCAGTCACATCGGCGTCCCAAAAAGCGATCCGCTCAGGACGAACGGGCAAGCCAGCCCCGCGAAGCGCTTCGCGGATGGCCCGCTCCCGACTCTCGACCGACTGCGGATACCGGCGCGTGCAGAGCAGGATGTAGCAACCATCCCGTTCCAGGACCGAGCGCACCATCGGCTTTACTTGGCGTCCGCGGCGCGTCAGCACCTCGCGCCCGGCATCGGCTGGCCCAACCCTCCTAGTCTTCAACTGGAACTGGCAGAGGCGCGAGGGCAGAAACTCCGTGCGCTCTGGCCCGCCCTGCCAAGAGATGCGTCCGTCTTCCCCGCCGTCGCGCGCGGACACGTTGCTCGACACGCGGATGCCGGAGAGAGGAATGCCGTTAGCTTGGGCCTCGACACACAGGAGTCGACGCAGGAGCTCGTGAAGCTGCTCGGGTCGAAGGCCCTTGAGATCCTCACCCCGCACCTCGAATGGAGAGGGGTTCCGGGAGCGAGCGGGAGGAGCGTCTTCCCCACGAAGCACCCACACCCCTTCAGGATGTGCCTCCAGTACGCGGAGCAGGCTGATTGCGGCCGCCCTCGGCCTCATGTTTCCCGACTCGTACTTGGTGAATGCTCGCGGCCCACCTCCCAGAAGCCTCCCTGCTTCCTCCTGGGTGAGGCCCAGCCGTTCGCGGATCGCCCGGATCCGGTCGGGCGTCATGTCCTGCTGCGGGTTCGGGATCGACACGACCAAGTCCTCTCGTGTACCATAAAGGTCCATTGCATGGCAGATGTATCAATAATACCAGCATCCGCCCAGAGACACAAAATGCGCCGCCCTCGTCACTCCTCCGCGACCGGGTGACGCGGGGGAACGTCGCCACATGAGCGGGGATGTGGCGCTCGGCACCGGAACGCGACGGCTCCGGGATGGTTTTGGACTCCCGCAACTTCCCGGGAATTGAGGCAGTTTTCCCGCTTCAGCGGCACGGTCCAGCAAGGTCCAGTACAACGGCAGGAAACGCAGATCGTGCGGCCCTGTAAGTAGTTAGCCGATTTCCTGCCGGGATTCATACCTCAGGCGATCCGCTGGGCGAACACCCACAGGACGGCGGCCGAGGCCGTCTCGGTGATCGCCCACATCGTATCGTTCGAGCGCTCGCTGCTCCGTGTCGCCCGCATCGGCGGGGAGACCGGCGATGCTCATTAAGTTCCTAGCCCACGGGAAGGGCTCGGCCAAGGCGGCGGCCAAGTATCTCGTCGGCGAGTTGGACGCCGAGGGACGGGAGCGCGAGGGCGTCGAAGTGTGGCGCGGCAACCCGGACATGGTGGCCGCCGTCGCCGACTCGCTCGACTTCGAGCGGAAATACAGGTCGGCCGTGATCGCATGGGCGCCGGAGGACCGGCCCACCGATGAGCAGATCGAAGCGGTCCTCGACGAATTCGAGAAGACGGCGTGGGCCGGACTGGAGCCGGACCGCTACTCGTGGACGGCGGTTCTGCACCGCGAGCGCGGAGGCGGCGTCCACGTCCACATTCTGGCCGCGCAGTGCGACCTACAGACGGGCCGCAGCTTGAACATCGCGCCCCCCGGCTGGGAGAAGACCTTCGATCCGCTTCGCGACGCCTTCAACCACGAGCACGGCTGGAGCCGACCGGACGACCCGAGGCGCGCGCGAGCGCAGCGGCCGGGCCACGTGGCCTACATCGAGGCGTCGAAGCTGCGCGCCGGACTCGAACACGAAGCGGACCCGCGCACGCTGATCCGCGACTACCTCGTGCAGCGCGTCGAGCACGGCGCGGTCAAGGACCGAGCCGACGTGGTCTCCGCGCTGGAGGATGTGGGACTGGAGGTGCCGCGCCAAGGCAAGGACTACATCACCGCCCGCGATCCCGACAGCGGGAAGCGGTGGCGGCTGAAAGGAGAACTGTATGAACGAGACTTCGAGCCCGGGCGACTTGACCTCCCGGCTGAGGAGCAGGCTGGAGGCCGACCGGAGGCGGATCGAGGACGAAGCCGCGCGCGAGCTCGCGCGGCTCGGCGAGAGCTTGAGCGCCGTCGCAAGCGGCGCGCTGCGTTCCATCGAGGCCGATACGGTCGAGGCGACCGGGCGGATGCGCGAGTTGCTGATGAGGGCCTGGCTCCGACCGCTGGTGGTCGGCATGAGCCTCTTTCTCGGTATCTGCGGCGGCAGCTGGGCGACGATGCACTGGCTGTCGAGGATCATCGACTCCCGGTTCGAGACCTTGACGGAGGTGAACATACGGATTCACCGGGCGCGCGAGACGCTGGCGGAGATGCAAGAGACGACTTGGGGCGTCGAGTTGATGGAGATCAACGGGGAGCGGTACGTGGCGCTGCCCGCACGCACGTCGGGCCGTCCGGCGTTCACGATGGACGAGCGGCCCTACTTGAAGCTGTCGAGGGAGTGAGGAGGGAGCTGCGTGACCGATTTGGAGCGGCGGCTGACGGCCGCATTGGAAAGGTTGTCCGGGCAGTACGAAACGGAACAGCGGCGGCAATCCGGACAGATCGAAGCGTTGCGAGAACAGGTCGAAGCCTTGCAGCGGCAAGTCGAGCGGCTGAGCGCGCGGGTGACGGACTTGACCGGATACTCCGGGACCTACGGCGCAGGGCCAGGGCGCAGATGGAGATGACGAGGCGGCTGGTCGAGAGGATCAGGCCGCCCGGGCCGGACCGGGACTCCGGGCCGAGCCGGTGAAACCGGCGGGCGGGGTCATGCGACCGTGATCGGCGAGAGGCTGTCCAGAAACGCCCACCCGATGTACTGGAGGACGGCCCCCAGCCAGTCGAAAGCCTCCGGATGGCCGTCCAGCCCGTCCTGCAAGGCCCCCATCATCCACGGGCCGCCCGGAGGGTCGCGGAACTCCGCGAGGTCGCAGCCCTCGATGAACCAGGAGGACGCCGCGACGGTCTCGCGCCATGCGCGCCGCGCGCCGTCGCCACCGCCTTCCGCCACCGCCACCGACACCGCAGGCCGCCCGTCCGGGGCAAGGATGCACGCCCGCAGGACGCGCGGGCCGTGCGGATGCGCGAGCACCTCCAGTTGCCACGCATCGTCCCGCGCCCGCAACGGCGCGGGAACGCCGAGCGCGCCCGCCCCCGCGATCAGCCGTCCGTACGCGGGGGTCACCTCGTCGACCACCTCGGAGCGATCCGAAAGGCAGTAGTTTCCCATGTTCGCGGTCCAGTGTTCGAGCGTCACGGGTCGGTTCCTCACAGAATGGTTTAGAAGGCTCCACCTCCGACCGAAGGTCCATCAACAGTAAGGTAATCTCGCGCCGCCGGGTTCCAAGGCCAGCGTCGCACCCCGGAGAGAGACGTGGTAGGATGAACGCCTCTCCGCTTCCCGTCGCCGCCGCGATGGAGGGGGCAGGGGGACGCTTCGGCGGTCGCCCGGTCGCCGTGGAGGCCGAACCGGCAGCAGGTTGAGGCTAGGGTTCGGCCCAAGGTTCACGTCCGCCGCGGTCCGCTTGGGTCCGGTGTATTCCGGATCATATTTGTGTATCCAAAGTGATACGGGAGCGGGCGATATACTACGTAAACCAATGAGCGGCAGTAGATTACGCTTTTCGTGTTTAGTCCCGCCCGAACTTGGCGGCCTGTCCAGCCTCGCGTACCTGGCGCTCGACGGCAACGGCCTTTCCGGCCCGCTGCCGCCGGAACTCGGCGACCTCCCGGCCATCGAGGAACTGCGCGTCGAGAACAACGACCTGTCGGGCCCGCTGCCGCCCGAACTTGGCGGCCTTGCGGACCTGCGCGGGCTGGGGCTCACGGGCAACCCTCGGCTGGCGGGCCCACTCCCCGCCGAACTGACGTCCCTCGGCCGGCTCGAACGGCTCCTGGCCGGGGGCACGGAGCTGTGCGCGCCCGCGGACCCCGCCTTCGCAGCCTGGCTCGACGGGGTTCACACGCGTCGTATCGCCCCCTGTGCCGGACGGGAGACGCCGGCGGCGTACCTGGTTCAGGCGGTGCAGTCGCGCGCGTTCCCGGTCCCGCTGGTCGCGGGCGCGCGGGCGCTGCTGCGCGTGTTCCCGACAGCGGCGCGGGCCGGGGACGCTGGCGTTCCGGCGGTCCGGGCCCGGTTCTTCGTCGACGGTCGGGAGGCGCATGTGGAGTACGTTCCGGGCGGGTCCGGGGCGATCCCGACTGGGGTCGACGAAAGCTCCCTCGCCACGTCGGTCAGCGCGGAGATCCCGGGGCGCGTGATTCGGCCCGGCCTCGAGGTGGTCGTCGAGGTGGACCCGAACGCGACGCTGGACCCTGCGCTGGGCGTTGCACGGCGGATTCCCGCAACCGGACGGCTGGCGCTCGACGTGCGAGCCCTGCCGCCGCTCGAGCTGACGGTCGTTCCGTTCCTGTGGGCGCAGGCGCCCGACTCCTCAATCGTGGACGCGGTCCGAGGGATGGCGGCGGATCCGGAGAGCGACGCGCTGCTCGCGGAGGTACGCGCGCTGCTCCCGGTGGGGACGCTGGCGGTGACGGCGCACGAGCCCGTGGTGAGTTCGAGCAACGACGCCCGCCGCCTAATGGAGGAGACGGAGGCGATCCGCGCGCTGGAGGGCGGGGGTGGCCACTACCTGGGCACAATGGCGGGCCCCGTGACGGGGCCCTCCGGGGTGGCGTTCCTTCCCGGCCGGGCGGGGTTCTCGATTCCCCAGTCGGGCACCATTGCGCACGAGCTCGGCCACAACCTGGGTCTCCATCACGCGCCGTGCGGCGGCGCGGGCGACCCGGATCCGTCGTTTCCCCACCCGGACGGATCGGCGGGGGCCTGGGGCTACGATTTCGCGCGCGGCGAACTGGTGCGTCCGGAGACCCCGGACCTGATGTCGTACTGCGGCCCTCCCGACGGGATCAGCGAGTACCACTTCGCCAACGCGCTCCGCTACCGGCTGTTCGAGGCGCGGGCGGCGGTGGAGCCGTCCGTCGCCGCCCCGGCGAGGTCGCTCCTGCTGTGGGGCGGCGCGGACGCCGACGGCGCGCCGTTCCTGAACCCGGCCTTCGTCGTCGAGGCGCCGCCGGCGCTTCCGGACTCGGCCGGCGCCTACACGCTGACGGGCCGAACCGGTCGCGGGACCGAGCTCTTCTCGCTCCGCTTCGCGATGCCCCGAACGGCCGACGGCGACGGTGGCTCCGGCTTCGCCTTCGTGCTGCCGACGGAGCCGGGCTGGGCGGGCGAGCTAGCCGGCATCACCCTCGCCGGCCCCGGCGGATCGTTCGCTCTGAACGACGACAGCGACGTCCCGACGGCCATCCTGCGCAACCCGCGCACTGGCCGGGTGCGGGGCATCCTGCGCGAGGCGCCGCTTCCGGCCCGGGCCGCGATGGACACGGTGGAAAGGTCCGCAGGGCCGGAGTTCGAGGTCCTCTTCAGCCGCGGGATGCCGGACGCGGCGGCGTGGCGGCGATGACGAGGCCACGAAACCCGAAGGTTCGCCAACCGATCGAGATGGACTCACACACAGACGCGCACACGTCTTTCTACGCGCAGAAGGAGGCGGCAGGATGACTCGGAACAGACTGGGCCCGCCGGCCCGCTCCCTCATGGTTGCTGCGGCGGTGGTCTGCTGGATTCCATGCGTTCCCGCGGCAGCCGCTGGCGCGCTCCCGGTTCAGGACCCTACGGTGCCTTCGGTGCCGACGAACCTGACGGCGACCGCCCTCAACTCCACCACCATCTACCTCACTTGGGTCGAACCGACCTCGGACGGCGGGAGTGATATCACCGGCTACCGGATCGAAATGCTCTTCGGCGGCTTCCCGAGCTGGATCCCGGTCGTGTCCAACACCGGCAGCACGACCACAAACTACACGCACATAAATCCCCCTCAAAGCACCACCCTGTTCTATCGCGTCGCCGCGATCAATGCTGAGGGGACGGGAGCCTACTCGAACTTGGCGACGGTCATGGGAACGGGGATCGCGGGGGCACCTTCGGTGCCACTCAATCTCACGGCGGATGCCGCCGGACCTACCATCATCGACCTCGACTGGGATGCGCCGAGCTCGCATGGCGCGAGCGTGATCATCGACTACCAGGTCGAAGTGTCGGCGACTGGCAGCGTCCCGTGGACGCCGCTGCCGACCACGAGCTTGACCTCGTCCCGGCACACGGGTCTCTCCGCGGGCGTTACGCGCCACTACCGGGTCAGGGCGCGGAACGCCAACGGCCTCGGGCCCTGGACGTCCCCTGTGAGCGCCACCACGTCAACGGGAACGCCGCCCGGGCCGCCTCGTGCTCTGACGGTGACCGCCGTCGGTTCCTCGGCGATCGAGCTGAGTTGGAGTGCCCCGCTGAGTCGTGGCAGCAGCGCGATCATCGGGTATCGGATCGAGTGGTCGAGCACGCGAACCGGCGTATGGGGCGATCTCGTGGCCAACACGGGCAACACACGCACCACCTACGAGGACACGGGCCTCGCGCCGAATACGACTCGCTACTACCGGGTCTCGGCGATCAACTCCTTCGGCGCAGGAACCCCCTCGAACATCGAGGGCGACGTCACCCCGCTGCGCGTGCCGGGCGCGCCTGGGGGATTGACGGCCGAGGCCCGGGGGATGTCGGCCATCGAGTTGGACTGGACGCGACCATCGTCCAGCGGAGCGTCCGCGGTGACCGGCTACCGGATCGAGTGGTCGAGCACGCGAACGGGCACATGGCGGAGTCTTGTTGCCAACACGGGTTCGACGACGACAAGGCACACCGATTCCGGCCTGTCCCCCGGGACGACGCGCTACTACCGCGTCGCGGCGATCAGCGCGGCGGGCACGAGCGCCTGGTCGAACGTCGCCCACGCGACCACCGACGACCTCACCGTTCCGGGCGCACCCAGGAGCCTGAGGGCGACTCCGAGCGGTGTAGGGGGAAGCACCCAGATCCTCCTCTCCTGGACGGCTCCGGCCTCGAACGGAGGGAGTCCGATCACAGGCTACCGCATCGAGAGGGCTATCACCCGCGGCGGCCCCTGGATCATCCACTTGGCCAGCACTGCCAGCGCCACCACCACCTACTTGCACACCGGTCTCGCCCCCAACACGACCCGGTTCTATCGCGTGCGCGCGCTCAACGCCCAGGGGCACGGGGATCCCTCGAACGTGGCCGAGGGCACCACCAACGCCGCACGGCCGGACCAGCCCCGCAACCTGCGCGCGCGAGCAACGGGACCCACCAGCATCACCCTCGCCTGGGAGGCGCCGTCCAACGACGGCGGGGAGCGGATCACCGGCTACACCATTCAGGCGCGCGGCCCCAGCGACGGCACCTGGATCACGATCGTTCGCAACACGGGTTCGACGGCGACCACCTTCGAGCACACGGGCCTCCGGCCGGCCACCGCCTACCGGTACCGGGTGGCGGCGATCAACCGCGTGGGGGCCGGCCAGTGGTCGTTCGAGACGAGCACGAGCACGTACGCTCAAGCTCCCGGGGCACCGGTCGGGCTGACGGCCCGGGAGGTGGGCACCTCGCGGATCGACCTGTCGTGGAGTGCGCCTCGCAACACCGGTGGAGCTCCCATCCTCGGTTACCGGATCGAGGCCTCCGACGACGGGGGCAGCACCTGGCGGATTGTCCGCCGCAACACCAACTCGAGAGGGACGACGTTCTCCGACGTAAACCTCCAGCCCGCGACTACGCGGCACTACCGCGTCGCAGCGATCAACACTGCGGGGACCGGGCCGTTCTCGAACACCGCGCGCGCTACCACGGAAGCGACCGTGCCGGGCTCGCCCCGGAGTCTCGACGCGGAGGCCGACGGCACCTCGCGGATCGAGCTCTCTTGGCGAGCGCCCACGAGCGACGGGGGCTCGCGCATCACCGGCTACCGGATCGAGGTGTCCGAAGACGGGGGCACCCGCTGGGCGGACCTGGTGGCCAACTCGCACAACACGCGCACGACCCACGTGCACACGGGACTGGAGCCGGCCACCAGGCGCCACTACCGTGTCTCGGCGATCAACCGGATCGGCGTGGGCCGGGCGTCGCGGGTGGCGAGCGCCATTACCGACGCGACCGTGCCCGACCCGCCCACCGGGCTGACGGCCACCGCGGTCTCGCCCACCCAGATCGACCTGTTCTGGGCCGCGCCTGCCTACGACGGGGGCGCCGCCGTCACCGGCTACCGCATCGAGGTCTCGGAGAATGCAACGGCGTGGACGGTTCTGATGGTCAATACCGGGTCCAGAGCCACCGCGTTCTCGCACACCGGCCTCCTGCCGGGGAGTTCGCGCCACTACCGTGTCTCGGCGATCAACCGGGTGGGCGCCGGCGCGCCGTCGGATACCGCTTCGGCGGCCACGGACGACCCCGTCGGTCGGGCGGGTCGCCTGAACACGCGCGTGCTGCCGCACGTGGCGGCCGCGATGACATCCAGCACAGTGTCGGCGATCGCCCGCCGCGTCGATGCGGTGGCCAGCGGGATGGGCATGGAGCGGCGCGTCGAGACGAACGGGCTCTCGTCGATGGCCGCGAGCCTGTCCTCGCCGGACGCTGGAGGCTTCGGTCTCGCCCAAGGGGACCAGGCCGGCTTGGCTGCCCTCTTCGGCGGCACCTCGTTCACGATGCCCCTGGGCGCCTCCGACGCGCCGCAGCAGCAGTCCGCCACGGGCACCCAGTTGGCGAGCTGGGGCTCAGGCGAATACCACCACCTCGGCGAACCGGGCCAGAGCACCCTCGACTGGAAGGGCAACATGGTGAGCGCCCACGCCGGCCTGGACGTGCGCGTGGGACCCGACATCCTGGCGGGTGTCGCGGGCTCGTACTCGTCGGGCAGCTTCGACTTCACCGACAAGACCGGCGCCACGCCGGTAACGGGCACCTACGGCACCACCATGGCCAGCGTGCATCCCTACATGGCCTGGTTCTCCGGCGGGGGCGTCGCCTCCGTGTGGGGCTCGGCCGGACTCGGCCGCGGCGACATCGACGTCGACGACGAGCGCGGAGGGTTCCGCACCACGCCCGCGAGCCTGTTGACGGGGGCTGGGGGCGCCAGCTACCAACTGCTCACGCGAGGCGCGGCCGGCGTGCGCCTCAAGGCCGAAGGCTGGTACGGCGAGGTCACGGTCGACGGCACCCAGCAGATCGAGGAAGCAACGCTCGAGATGCAGCGCGCCAAACTTGCCCTGGAGCTGACGCAGGGCTTCAGCAGCGGCGCCGGGAACGAGATGGCGTTCGTGCTCGAGGGCGGGATGCGCTACGACGACGGCGACGGCATAAACGGCGCCAGCGCGGAAGTCGGCGGCGGGCTGCGCTACACGAACCCGGGATTGGGGCTGACCGCGGAGGGCCGCGGCCGGTTCGTGATCTCGGCGCGCGCCGGCTACGAGGAATGGGGCATGGGCGGCACGCTCATGTTCGACCCGGCGACCCGCGGCCAGGGGCTGCAGGTCCGGGTGGCGCCCTCGTACGGCAACCACATGAGCGGGGTGAACCAGTTGTGGGAGCGCGGGGTGCACGACGCAGTGGGTGGCCACGACCTAGGCATGGGTCCCAACGTGGACGGTGAGGTGGCGTACGGCATCGCCGGCTTCCACGGCACACCCTACAGCGGCTTCTACGTGGGCCAGGGTGGCACGCGGGCCTTCTCGAGCGGCGTGCGCTACGAGCTCGGGTCAGGCGTCGGACTGCGCCTCGAAGGCACGCGGCGCGAGAGCGGGCTCGGCGCCCCGCAACACACCGTCGGCGTCCGGGGGAGGTTGCGGTTCCGATGAGGAAGTGGCGCCCGCCCAAGAACCAGAAACCGCCGAAGCGAAGGAAGAAGGCCACGCGCGTACGACGAGGGCCACACCCGAAGAAGAGGCGCCGCCGCCGGAACCCCAGATACCGCTTCGATAACGAGGCCGCTGAGCGTCAGGGACCCTCCTCGGTGTCCGGCATGGGCATACGGTAGCCAACCCCGCGCTCGGTCAGGATGTAGGCCGGGTTGGCCGCGTCGTCGCCGAGTTTCTGGCGGAGCTTCTTGGCGAAGGTGCGCACCGGGCCCGCGTTGCCCCCGCCGCGCCGGCCCCAGACCTGGCGCAGCAGCCGGTTGTAGGTGACCACCCGCCCCGCATTGCGCGAGAGCACGCGCAGCAGCTCGTACTCCGTCGCGGTCAACTTGATCTCGCGGCCTGCCATTGTGACTCGGCGCTGGTCGCAGTCGATGTCGAGTTCGTCCAGCACGAAGGGCCTGGGCTGGGCCTGTCGGCGCAGCGCCGCCCGGACCCTGGCCACGAGTTCCGTCGGCGAAAAAGGCTTGACGATGTAGTCGGCCGCCCCACGTTCGAGCGCCTTCGCGATGGTCTCGTCCCTGCGGTAGCCGGATATGAAGATGACCGGCAGGTCGGCGAGCTCCGGGGTCCGCTCCATCAACTCGATGCCGTCCGTGCCGGGCAGCATCAGGTCGAGAACGACAAGCTCGGGCTGCTCGATCCGGATCAGGTGCGACAACTCCTGCGGGTCGCCCGTCATCACCGCAGCGTAGCCCGCCGTCGCGAGGGCGTCGCGAACGAAGCGCAGCATCAGCGGGTCGTCGTCGACCACGAGAACGCGGCTGCGCTCGCGCCCCTCGGAGATCAGCCGCCCGTAGCTGCCCGGGGCGTCGGCCGTCGCCTCCCCGGCCACCGGAAGCGTGAACGTGAAGCGCGCGCCCCGGCCCGGCCCATCGCTCTCGGCCTGTATGCGGCCGCCGTGCGCTTCCACGAGCCCCTTGCAGATCGCCAGGCCCAGCCCGGTGCCTCCAGCAAGGCCGACGCGCTTCTGGAAGAGGTGCGGGAGCCGCTCGGGTGCAATCCCCCGTCCCTGGTCCGAGACCGAGATTGCGAGATGCGTGCCGTCGCGCTCGGCCGCCACCTGGATCGGAGTCGACTCGGGCGCGTGCCGTCCCGCGTTGGCGAAGAGATTTACTAACACCTGCACGATGCGCTCGGGGTCGGCCATCGCTCGCGGAAGGTCCGGCGGGAGGTCGATGAGGACGGGGTGCCGGCCTCCGCCGCTAAGGAACGTGGTCCGGGCCTGGTCCACCAGCGAGGCTACGTTGGAAGGCTCGGGTGCGACGGTGAGCGTGCCCGCCTCGATGCTCCCCGCGTCCAACAGGTTCGCGATGAGGCCCCTCATGTGGTTCGCCTGGCCGTTGATGAGGCGAAAGAACTGCAGCATTTCGGCCCGGGACGGAACGGGAGAGGCTTCGAGAACGGTTGCGGCCGAACCCTTGATGGAAGTGAGCGGGGCGCGGAGTTCGTGGCTCACCATGCTGAGGAAATCCGCCCGCTGCCGCTCCAGCTCGTCGAGCGGTGCCAGATCCTGCAACGTGACGACGACCGAGACTACCTCTCCGGACTCGGAATGGATCGGCGTCGCGTTGACGAGCGTGCGGACGCTCCGGCCGTCGGGCACCGAGAGCTCGATCTCTTCTGCGCGCGTCGCCGTGGCGCCCTCGAGCTGCCGGGCCAGCGGGATCTCTGCGAGCGAGTACTCCCGCCCGTCGGCGTGCCGGCACGTCAGCACTTCCAGAAGCTGCTCCGGCGGACATCCGGGGGTGCGAATCTCCTCGACGATGCGTTGCGCCTCGCGATTGAACGACACGGGACGACCGGTTCCGGCGTCGAACACGGCCACGCCCACCGGCGTGGTTTCGATCAGGGCCTCCAGGTCGGCGCGGGCCCGCTCGACATCGCGGTGGGTGCGGGCATTCGCGATCGCCGTGGCCGCCTGCGAGGCGAAGAGGGTGAGAATCTCCTCGTCTTCAGCCGTGAACGCCTCGCCGTTGCCCTTCTCCCCGAGGAAGAAGTGACCGAGATGCTCGCCCCGGTGGTGCAACGGCGCTCCCTGAATCGTCCTCGGAATCCACGGCGTCGGGCGGAAGCCACGCGACCGGAGGTGACCGGGGAAGTCCGAGAGCCGAAATGGCTCCAGATGGTCCCGAAGATGCTCGAAGAGCCTCAGCCCGTCGGGCCACGCCGTCATCGTCCGTTGCTTGTCGAGAGCGAAGCCGGAGGTCAGGAAGTCCCGAAGCTGCCCCTGCTTGTCGACGGTCGTGATGACCCCCAGGCGCGCGGCGGTCAGCGCGCGGGCGCTATCGACGACCTCCTGCAGCACGTTGGCCAGCTCGAGGCTCGAGTTGATGCGCAGGACGGCGCTGCTCAGCCGAACGAACCGGTCCCGCAATGCCCTGTTCTGGCGTTTGAGTTCGTTGATGTCGTTCACGACTTCTCCCTCCCCGCGCCATGGCAACATGAAATCGACATAAAATCAATACTCTTGTACACGTCTTGAACATATCAATCCCCCTAGATTAGAGGGATGTTCCAAGTTGCCCACGCGATGCAAGCCGCAGTCGCCGGCGCGCTGGTCCTGCCGGAGCGCTGGAAGCACGGGGTAGCATACAACCCGCTCTCGCCCCGGACGGTCCGGAATCCGTACCCCGTCCTGGCGGCCCTGCGCGCCCGGGCGCCGGTGCACCGCAGCAGGTTCTTGAACGCCTGGGTGTTCACGCGCTACGCCGACGTGAGGGTCATCCTGCGCGACCATCGGCGCTTCGGCAACGACCCGCGCAAGAGCAACCTGTCGCTCCTGCAGCGGGCCATACTGCCGCCTCCGCACGAGTATTCCATGCTGCTTCTGGATCCGCCGGACCACACGCGGCTCCGGGCGCTCGTCAGCGGGGCCTTCACGCCGCGGGCGATCGACGCGCTCGAGCCACGCGTTCGCGGCATCCTGAGCACCCTGCTGGGGGACATCCGCCACTCGACGGCGTTCGATTTCATGGACGCTGTGGCGCATCCTCTCCCCGTGATGGTCATCGCGGGGATGCTGGGCCTTCCCCCGCAGGACTGGCGCCGATTCAAGGTCTGGTCCGCGCGGCGTGCGCGTCTGCTTGAACCGAGGCTCGGCCGCGGGGAGGGCAGGGCCGGCAAGCGGGTATCGAGTGCGTTTGCCGCCTATGTGCGGCCGATCATCGAGGAGCGACGGGCCAGGCCGCGCGAAGACATCGTGACTGCCCTGATTCGGGCCCGGCAGGATGGCGCGCAGTTGAGCGGGCAGGAGACCCTGAACATGCTGCGGCTGCTCCTGGCAGCCGGCAGCGAGACCACCGCCAACCTCATCGGAAACGGCATCCTGGCCCTGCTCCGCCATCCGGACCAGATGGAGCGGTTGCGGGAGGACCCGGCCCTGATCCCGTCGGCCGTCGAGGAACTGCTCCGCTTCGACGCTCCGGTGCAGGTGGACTATCGGCGGGTGCTCGCCGACTGCGAGGTGAACGGCTTTGCGTTGCGCAAGCGCGACAACGTCGTGGTGCTCCTGGGCGCCGCCAACCGGGATCCGGCGGCGTTCGAGAATCCGGACCGCCTCGATGTCGGGCGCGACCCCCGTTCGCACCTGTCGTTCGGGAGCGGGATTCACCACTGCCTCGGCGCTCCGCTCGCTCGCCTGCAGGGAAGGATCGCGCTCGAGATGCTGCTCGAGCGGTTCCGGTCCATTCGTCTGGCCCGCGATCGCCCCCGGTATCGGCCGAGCATCATCATGCGGGGCCTCGAGTCCCTGCCGGTGCGCTGCCTCAGCGCGTGAGGGTTGGAGGCCATGAGCGAGAGAGACACGTTCGATCGCATCCTTGCATCATTGCACGAGGCCGCGCTCGACGACGGGCGCTGGCCGGCCGCATCCGCCCTCATCGACGACGCGCTCGGTGCGGAGGGCAATGCCCTGGTGGTGGGCGCCGACCAGCCCGGGGGGGATGTCCGGATCTTCTACGCCGGCTTCTTCTACCGCGGCGAACGCAACCGCGAATTGGAGCGTGAGTACTTCGACGACTACTACGCCCGGGATGAACGCATCCCGCGCCTCCGGAAGCTGCCGGACAGCCGACTGGTCCACTGCGGAGACCTCTACACGGACGAGGAGCTGAAGAGCTCCCCATCCTACAACGAGGCCCTGTCCCGCGGTCACACCCAGGACAGCATCAACGTGCGGTTGGACGGACCCGGCGGGTCGCGTATCGTCTGGGTGGTCAACGATCCGGTTGACACCGGCGGCTGGTCGTCCCGTCAGATCGAATTGATACGGCGGCTTCTGCCTCACGTCCGCCATTACGTGAGCGTCCGCCAAGCTCTGGCCGACGCCGGAGCCCTGGGTTCGTCGTTCGACGAACTCCTTGCCGCCACCGGGTGCGGGATCATCCAGCTCGATTGGCGCGGGCAGATTGTTGCGGCGAACGATCGTGCCCGGGAGTTGCTGCGCACCGTCGACGGCCTGTTGGACCAGGGGGGCCGGCTGTCTGCGCGCTGGCCGGAGGACGACGCCCATCTTCGGCGGCTCGTGGCCCGCGCGCTGCCGCCATACGGGTCTCCCGGCGCCGCCGGCTCGATGATGGTGAGGCGTTCCGGGAAGCAGCCGCCACTCAAGTTGCAGGTGGTCCCTGCGAGCAGCCGGGAGGAGGAGTTCCGTGCCTGGCCTGTCGCGGCGCTGGTGTTCGTCACCCACCCGCGAAGCCGGACACGCCTCAATCCGGGTTCCGTGAAAGCCGCCCTCGGCCTCACGCCGGCGGAGAGCCGGGTAGCGGTGCTGCTTGCAGAAGGCAAGACCGTCGGTCAGATCGCTGCTGCGGTGGGGCGGGAGCAAAGCACCATCCGCACCCATGTGCGGCACATCTTCGGGAAGCTCGGCATCACCCGGCAGGTGGACCTGGTGCGGCTGGTGCTGTCGATGGGGGCGTAACGAAGATCCCCAATTCTGTGGACGCGCCGGAGCTGCCTGGCTCCCCATTCTGACAGCAGAATCGCATTCCCGCCCCAAGGCGAGGCGCTTGTCCATGCCCGATGCCCAGGACGTCGACTCAAGCAATACGGTCGAGGGGCGGGCCCTGAGCGGTCCCCGCTCCGCGCTGCTCGGCAACAGCCGCTTCGGCGTCGTCCAGTTGGACGGGCGTGGGCGGATCGTGGCCGCGAACGATCGGGCGCGAGACCTTCTGGGGCAGGACGACGGGCTGTGCGAGGTGGATGGCTTCCTGAGCGCCACGGCGCCGCGGGACAACCGGGCGCTGCAGCAACTGGTGGCCCGGGCGGCGCCTCCGCTCGGGACCCCCGGGTCCTCCGGCTCGATGACCGTCACGCGCTCGTCGGCGTCCACTCGGCTCGTCGTCCACACGGTCCCCTTGTCCGCGCGCGAGCGGGAATCCGGTGCACGCCAAGTGGGAGTACTCGTCCTGGTCGCCGATCCCGAGAGCCGGCCCCGGATCGATGTCGGACTCGTGCAGGCGGCCCTGGGCCTCACTCTGACCGAGAGCCAGTTGGCGACCCTGGTGGCAGACGGGCACCGCGTGCGCGACATCGCGGCACGCACCGGGCGCAGCGAAGGCACCGTGCGCTGGCACCTCAACAGGATCTTCCGCAAGCAGGGCATCTCGAGCCAGGCGGATCTGATGCGACGTGTCCTGTCGCTGGACGGATTCCCCCGGTATCGGCCGGGCCAGCCGCCTGTGACCTAGGGGACTGAGCGCGCGTGACGCGAGCCCCCTCCACACCCCCTGATTCGTTCCGGCCTTCGCAGACGGCTACAGGGCTTTCGGCCTTCGCGTCCGCGATTCGCGTTTCAGCGACCGGCTCCCCTGTGTCGGCGCGCGTCGGGGCTTGCCAGTCCGCGGTTTCGGCCGGCCTCGCCGTACCTTCAGTTGGCGGCCGTGCCACTCCGCCTTGTATTCGAGGTGGCGCAGCAGTTCGCTGCTCGCGCCGGCCCCCGGAGGAGGATCAAGCTCCGCTAAGCGAAGGGGGAGCGTCCAGGCAGAGAATCTCGTGTCTGTGATCGTTTTAACGCATTGTGCTCGAATAGAATCAGTCGTTTGTGACCACGAGCAGCACATCCGCCTTCGGTGGGGCGGGAGAGAGCGGGGAGGGCTGAGAGCGGGATGCGCGCATCACGAGCGGCGTGCGCTACGACTTGGGCGCAGGCGTCGGGCTGCGTCTCGATGCCACGCGGCGCGAGAGCATACTCGGGGGCACAGCACTCGGTGGACATCCGGGGGAGGGTGAGGCCCGATCGGTATTCCCCGTACGTCGCGGGGAACCCGTCATCAGTCGAGGCCGTCAGCCGTTGCGACCTACAGATCGCTCCAGTCCTCTTCGGCAGCGGCCATGGCCTTGTAGGTTGCCCTCAACAAACGGACATCGTAGGAGAAGCGACGAGACCCGATCAACCGGATCCCGACGGCGTCCGGATGCGTCGGATTCACGAGCACGTTGCTCTCCTCGGGGACGAGCACGGATGGAACTCGCAGTAGTAGCTCTCTCTCCCTCCTGGCCCATTCGGCGCCGATCGCCTGGCATTGGGGCGGTGACGGAGTCCGGCGCCAATCGGCGGGCAGGGATGCGGGCGCGAAGGCCAGTTCGGTCGCGTCGTCCAGAACGCCTATGCGCAGCGCAACCAGATCGTCCGGTGCGTCTTCCGCCTCGATGTGCACCAGGTATTCCAGGGCTGCGAGCGACAGGTGGGAAGCCGCATAGACTGCCGGCGTTCCGCGAGGAGTCCACCGTGCTCCGTAGCGGCGGGCTCCCTCGCCATCCAGTGCCGCGTGAGCTTCGCGGGTGATCCGCCAGAGTTCCAAGCACGTTTCAGCGTGTCGGGGCGTGTGACCTTCCCGCTACGCGCCCAGCCCATGCTCGATGCGCCCCAACACCCGCTCCACGAGCCGGGCCCCGACATCGCTGGCCAGGAGATCCAGGGGTCGTCGTCCCTTGAGCCCACGGTTGGGCTTGCCTCCCTGCAAGTGGGGCTGCAGAGGTAAGCCACCGCCGACCACTCGTCTCGATAGGACGATTCTTGTCAAAAGGCGAAAAGACATTAGTATGACCAATAATCGTATCCCAAGCCGAGACGATTCTCTGCGAAGGTCGCCTTGGGCGTCACTTGCACAGGTAATTGTACGATCCATGTTTGCTCGTGATTACGTCGCCGATCTGGCGGCGCGTGGACGACATCATTTCACGACCGACGAGGCCGTCGGCGCGATTGGGAGCGCCAGGAGTGCCGTTCGAGGGCAACTGCGGCGGCTGAAGGCTCGTGGCGTCATCGCCGAGCCCGTGCGGGGCTTCAACATGATCGTCCCGGCGCAGCACAGGAGTCGCGGCTGTCTGCCGGCGGAGCAGTTCATTCCCCAGTTGATGGATCTTGCCGGCGAACCGTACTACTTCGCCCTGCTCAGCGCGGCGGAGCGCTACGGCGCGGCGCACCAGCGGCCGCAGGTCGTCCAGGTGATGGTCCGCAAAAACCGCGCGGCGGTCGCGTGCGGACAGGTGCGCGTCGAGTTTGTCGCCCGCCATGACCTCGAGCGAGTGTTCGTGAGGGAGTTCAACACCCCACGCGGTGTAGCTCGCTATTCGACCCCCGAAGTAACCGCGCTGGAACTCGTCGGCTATCCGAAGCACGCGGGCGGCATTGCCAACGTCGCAGCGGTCCTGCCCGATCTTGCGGAGGAGATGGAGGCGGACGCCCTCTCGCGAGCCGCAGGTGTCTCCCCGGTGAGTTGGTCGCAGCGCCTGGGATACCTCCTCGAGCGCGCTATCGAGTCAAGTCTGGCTGACGCGCTGGCGCCTTTCGTCGAGGAGCACGCTCGCAGCTACACGCCCCTACGCCGCGCGGCGCCGACCACAGGAGCTGGGCGAGACGCGGCCTGGAAGCTCATCGTGAACGTCTCTCTCCACACCCCCTGATTCGTTCCGGCCTTCGCAGACGGCTACAGGGCTTTCGGCCTTCGCGTCCGCGATTCGCGTTTCAGCGACCGGCTCCCCGGTCTCGGCGCGCGTCGGGGCTTGCCAGTCCCCGGTTTCGGCGGGCCTCGCCGTACCTTCAGTTGGCGGCCGTGCCACTCCGCCTTGTATTCGAGCTGGCGCAGCAGTTCGCTGCTCGCGCCCTCTACTTCGATCTCGCGGGCGTCGTGCACGACGCCGGTCGTGGTCTTGTGCTGCAGGTCCGCCTGGTGGTTCCGGACCTTGCGCGCCTGGTTGCGCATGCGGGCGAGGGCGCGCTTGCGGCCTTCCGACCCGAACTCGCACCGCTCCAGTTGCCGCTCGAGCCTCGCCAGGCGTCGTCGCGCGTTCCGGAGCGCTCTGCTCTCCCTCACCACGTGGAGGGACTCCCCTTCGACCGACACACTGATCTCGCTGCCGCTCTGGCGAACCGCGGCCTTGTCCGTCCTTGGTTCGACGGGGGTGAGCGGCGCGCATTCGAAGAGGCACGAGAGCATCCAGCGGTTCCCCGCATCCAGCCAGGCCCGTCCTGAGAGCAGACCGAGGGTCTTGCGCCCGAGCGACCCGGCAAGTCTGCCTTGGGGGAGACTGCCACCCCTCCAGCGCACCGACCCGAACTTGGGAAGCCACACCCGGCTGCCCTCGAAGCGGACGCCCTGGTTGCTGAGGTAGATGCCGGGCTCGCGGCCGATGGCCTTGACCTGGGGGAACCCGCTTCGCCCGCGTCTGCGGGGTTTCGCGAACCAGGTGCGAAAGGCCCGGTCGAGATCGGCGGCGACGCGGTAGGTTGCGCTGGCGGGGAATCCCCGGTGCTCCGGCTGCCGCTGCCAGTCGCGCGCCAAGGCGCGCATCTCGGCCAGCGACAGGCGCCGTCCGGCCTCCCCGTACCTGCGCTGAGAGGCGGCGAGCAATTCATTGGCGAGCTCACGCAGGCCGCTCCTGCACCTGAACAGAGCAGCATCCTGGGCGGGACTCGGATAGAGCCTGCAGCGCCAGCCGACGTAACGCCGGAAAGCCGGCTCGGTCACCGTTATGTCACCCGTGCGTGGGGAGCACGCGCGTGCGCGCGGCTCTGCTTCCTCGATCCGTTGCCGGAGCCAGGCTTCCACACGGAATCGACCCACGCGCCGAATCGCCGAACGACCCGCGCCGGGTTCTTCGCCGCCTCCGCGAGCGTGCAGCCGGCCAGCCGGTTGAAGTTCCTCTGAAGGGTGCGGCGCTGAAGTCCCAGCCGCTCGGCGATGGCGTTCCAGCCTGCATGCGCGCGCGCGCGAGAAGCCCAGAGGATGACGGCCCAACTGAGGAATTCCTTCAGGCTGCACCCGAGGGGCACGTCCTCCCTCCAGTATTGCCTCAGCGTGGGAGGGGCCAGGTCGACGTGGTCCGCCAACCGACCCACCGAGTTTTCCGGAATGAACGGGCCGTTGGCCGCATCGTCCAAGCCGCAGACCCGGCTGATGGTCTCCCTGACGGAAGGTCTCAAGGAATGATCGGTGACCAGCTTGAGGCCGAGCCGCCACATCGGATCGCCGTTTGTCCTCCGCATGCCCTCGAGGATCTCGACGAGACGGCTCTCAACCTCGTCGGTCCATATGACCCGCAACCTGTCGGAGCGAAGCGGATACAGGCGGCGCAGGCAGTCCACCGAGAGCTCCGCCACCACGACGCACGGAGGGCTCAGAGGCCCGAAGGTCGACCGCAGCCACTCGAAGTCGCCATCGGCGCACGCAGTGATTCCGACGACCGCCGCCCGAGTGCTCATGGACGGCGCCAGCAGTGCCCTTCTTGACGTCACGCGCCGGACTTCCAGACCGTCGAGCACCCGCTCGAGCCGGTTTCCAAGCTCGCTGTCCCCGCAATACAGCAGGTAGGCCATTCGCTCCGATTCCATCACGTGCCATACCGTTCCCGGGGCAGGACGCGAGATCGACCGTGGCGCGGAACTCCTGCCCGAACATGAGCATGACAATATCAGTAAAACAGGGTTCCTGTTTTGTCACGCCTATCAAACAATAGGCCCTATCAAACAATAGGTTCTATCGAGCGGCAGGCGCCGGGTTGCCGGCCTCATCGATTATCGCCGTTGTTGTCATCGGTATTGTCATATATCACCGCGAGGGGGAATCCCCTATCTTCGGGGCCGGATCCGAATCGAGACGCGGAACAGATCATGGGACAGTGTGGACAGTATGGAAGATAGTTTCATCGCTTTTGTCATTTTCAGAAAACAGTGCGTGACGTCAATAATCCGAGGATTTTCGCCGATCAGCGGGCGCCCCGGAGCAGGACGATAGTGCGTAACCGGTTGAGAAATATGAAGGTTTCGAAACTGGCACCACCTTTGCCTATCCGGGGACACGCGACTCTTTCCCAGCCACCTCAGGCCGGTATTCATTCCCAACACCAGGAGGTTCCATGAATCGACTCAAGCTCCTTGCCACAGCGACGCTGGTGGCGCTGGCCTTCACCGCCTGCGACGAGGGCACTCCACCGCCGGTGGAGCCCCCCCCGCCGCCGACTCCCGTGGGAACCATCTCCGGGTCGGTGACGATTGAAGGCACGGCCGCCGCCGGCATCACCGCCACCCTTTCCTCCGGTGCCACCCAGACGACCGGGGCGGGAGGCAACTTCGCCTTCGCGGGTGTCGAAGCCGGGACCTACACGGTCACCATCAGCGGCTTCCCCGAGGATGCGACGTTCGCCCAGGTGACGCAGTCCGCGACCATCGCGAGCGATGGTCAGAACGTGCAACTCAACTTCGCCGGTGAGTACATCCGCTCCTCGGCGGTGGTCGGCAACGTGGTTGCGGCCGACGCCATGATGAGCGGCGGCGACGGCCAACCCGAAACGCTGGGCGGCGTGACGGTCACGCTCGACGGCGAGCACGCCATGGGCGTGATCATGGAGACCGGCATGGACGGCGGCTTCGCCTTCACCGGGCTCCGCGCGGGCACCTACACGGTGACGATCAGCGACTTCCCGGAGGACATCTCCTTCGAGACGGTGAGCGTCGAGGTCGAGGTCGACGTGGGCGAGGTCGGCCAGGCCGACTTCACGGGCCACTACATCCGCACCTCCGCGGTCGAGGGCCAGGTGATTATCGATGGCGAGGGCCTCCAGGGCGTCTTGGTGACGCTGGTCGGCGGTCCCTCCGACGAGAACTTCACCATGACGAGTGATGCCGACGGCATGTACCGGTTCGAGGACCTGCGCCCCGGCGACTACACGGTCAGCATCTCCGACTTCGACACCCGCGACTACGAGTTCGCCGCCACGTCGCAGGACGTGAGCGTGGATCTCGACGAGACGGGAACGGTGTCGTTCACGGGCGTCCTGCTCCGCACCTCCGGCATCAGCGGCCGGGTGAGCGTCGAGGGCATGGGCCTCGACGGCATCGCGGTCACGCTGTCGGGCGCGGCCGACGCGAGCACGACGACCGACGCGGGCGGCCAGTACTCCTTCGCGGGTCTGGCGGCGGGCGACTACACGGTCTCGATCGCGGTCGACGACCCCGCCTACGTGTTCGACATGATGAGCATGGACAGGACGGTCGGCGACGACGATTCACAGATCGTGAACTTCGAGGGCATGCACGCGCGCACCGCGAGTGTTGGCGGTCAGCTGTTCATCGACGAACTGGACAAGAACGACATGATGGACGCGGGCGAGCACCCGTTGCCGGCACCTGGTGTTCCGGTGGCGCTGGTGGGCCCGGGGGTCAATGACCAGCGGCTGAGCGCCACGAACGCGGCCGGCCAGTTCTCATTCGGCGGCCTGCGCGCCGGCTCCTACCAGTTGGTGGTGCCGATCGACGCCACGGCTGCAGCCGCGCTCGCGGCCAACGACATCGCCTACGGCGGACCGGGGGTGGGCTACGCCTTCGACCTCGGAGTCGGCGAGGCCAAGATGCAGGCCGTTCCGTTCGACATCACGCACACGACGATCAACGTCGCGGTCACGCTGAAGGGCGGTGACTACCGCGGCGATCCGATTCCCGGCGCCAGCGTCGCGTTCTACGCGGACGCGAGCGGTGATACCAAGGTCGCCGACGGCATGACCATGGTCGGCGAGGCCGGCGTCTACGCGTCCGTCAAGGTCGCGCGTGCCGGCACCAGCGACAACACGGTCCACATGATGGTCGGCGCGGAAGGCTACTTCATGGATCCGTCGGCCGGGATGCAGGCCGTGACGTGGGATCCGCAGTCGTTCGTGCACCCGGCGGCGGACGCGAATCCGCCTGCGGTGCTCAACGACGCCGACATCGTCAACCTGAGCGTCAGCGCGAACGTCAGCGGCGCCACGGTCATGACCGACTACGGTGGCGGCGAAGCGCTCGCCGGTTGGGACATCAGCGTGGTACACGTCGAGGAAGCGGTACCGGTCGCCGGCGCCCCGACGATGCTGGACGATGACGGCAACGCGATGTTGACGCACACCCTGGAACCCGGAGACCTACCCGCAACCTTCGCCTTCGCGGCCGCCGAGGACCAGGACGACGACTTGGACGGCGGCGAGAGCTACGAGAGCAACCCGGGCGTGTACGTGCACACCGGGCTCAAGTTGGCTGGCGCCATGGACGCCACTCCGATCGTGGTGAGCTACACGACGCAGACGCTGAAGGTCTACGTCTACCACGAGCGCGATCAGGTCCGCGGCTACACGGGCAACGTCCTGGGTGGCGACGAGCGGAAGGCGGGGCTGGTCGACCTCGAGGTCCGGCACGCGACCGGAAACGGCGGCAGGGCCACCAGTTCGATCTCGAACGATGATTGGGACTCCAGGGCGAACACGAGCGCCAGCAGGGGCGCATACACCTTCTCCCACCTGCCGGCGGACATGGACATCGTCGTTCGGGCGGACGCCAGGGACGGCTACATGCTGCTGGATCTCGACCAGCTCGACGCCTACCGCGACATGGACGAGAACGGCGTGATGGGCGGTGCGTTCGGCGCGATGGGCGGCTGGGGGCACACGGTGACGCTCTGTCCGTTGACGGAGACCGAGCCTACCGGCCAGGACTTCGGCAAGTGCGGCTCGTTCGCCGTCGTCACCACGCACAATGTGACCGCGAACGTGTCGAAGATGAGAGTCAGGAAGTCGGGCACCGGGTTCCATTCGTCCGACCCCAGCAGCACGCATCAATCGGGGGTCGAGGTCAGCCTGACGCCGACCGAGGGCAAGAATCTCGGCGGTGTCGGACGGGACTTCACCACCGCGTCGAGCAACGACCCGACGACGGCACACGACGAGCGCAGGTTCCACGACTTCGGTACCATGGCGGCCGGCGCCTACGATCTCGGTATTCCGGATGGATGGATGGCGATGGCGGGCGACATGGACGCGGAGGACGCGCTGAGCCCCCTCGAAAGCGACCTCGCTCTTGAGGTCACCCCATCGACCGCCACCCTCTACGGCTTCGTTCGGAACACGGACGAATTCGGCCTCGAGGGCGTGACCGTGACCGTGAACGGCCAGTCGGCCACGACCGACGACCTGGGCCGCTACATCGTGACCGGCATCAGCGCCATACGGGGGCAGCTCTTCGTGAATACGGAGAGGGCGGGATATCCGGCGGCCAAGGCGGATTCCACCAACAACGACAAGACCGCCGTCCCCGAGTTCGCAGCCAACATGGCGATGCAACACAACTTCACCCTCAGTGGCGCGAACAACACCGTCGCGATCACCGGCACGGTCACGGAAAGCGGCACCGGCGCGGCGATCAAGGGCGTGGAGATCCGGGTGGACGGCAGGGCCCCGCTCAATGCGGGATCAGGACAGGGATCAGGGAAGGTCACGACGGGCGACGACGGCACCTACACGGCGGTTGTCGAGACCCAGCCATTCAATGACCCACTGGTCACCGTGAGTGCGCACAAGTCCGGCTATCACTTCCTGCCCGAGTCATCCCCCGTCGCAGCCATCGCCGGGGCCAACCCGACCGCCAACTTCGAAGGCCGCGAGGCCACCGAGATTGTTGGCAGGGTGACGGCTCCTGGAGGCGGCAGGCCCAAGGCCGAGGTTACGGTCACGGCGTGGGGAGACGCAGCCATGACAGCTGACTCCCTGTATGCGGTGACCACCACGGAGACCGGGACGTTCAGCGTCTTCGTGCCCACCCTTAGCGGCACCGTCTACCTCAACGCCATGCCTCAGGACGACTTTACGCCGGCCGATCCGAACTACCGGAATCTGGACGCCGCGTTGAAAAACACCTGGTTCGATCCGCCGACAACCAGACCCGGCGGTGCGATCGCGGTCATCCCGGGGCAGACCTTGCAGTTCGGCACGTTCACCGGACATAGCGTCCAGCCCCGAATCACGAGCATCCGGCGGATGACGTTGACGACCGACACTGAGCCCGACCCGCAGACCATTGTACCCGCCCGTACGAATTTCAACCTCGTCAAGGGAGAACCTACGAACGTCTTCGAGGTGAAGTGGGAGTACGACACTAGGAATCCTTCCGACGGTACCGACGACTCGTACTCCGTCGCAAACGATGCTGCGATCGTCATGGGCGGGACCGCTGCGACCGCCCCCGGCCTCGAGACCTCGCCGCCCGTAGACGGCACCACCGTCACGCCGAACGTCGTGGGCCGGAACGCCGAACGGACCGGCGTGGCCGACGGTACCAGCGTTACGCACAGGCGGACGACCACGGCCACCATCCCTGCCGACGGCTTGGGCAACTACGGCAAGAGGAACATTACGATCGGAGTCGTAGCGACAGATAGACGCGGAGTATCATCAACCAACGCCGCCAATGTCGACAGTGCCCCTGTAGAGCTTGCCGCTGTAAGCGGGAGTGTCACGGGCCTCGATGCCAAGCGCAATGTCACGGTCGTTGCGGGAGGCCAAGACACTCACATGCTCACAGGTACTTGGTCTGGACCGGGTAGCCCGGGGTTGGAGCACCGAATCGCCCTGTACCTCCTGGTCGAGGACTCCGGCCCCACAGGGAACAAGTCGGAGTGGGTCGTCCTTAGCGGCAGAACCGGCGCTCCCGCCATATCGAGGGCCACTGCCATACCCGGCGACACGGGAGCCGACTGGGGCAAGTGGAGCATGGCAGGATTTGACCTCAACCTTTCGACCAACGCCGAAGGTGATTGGCAGGACGATGACGATGCTGACCTCGTCTACGCGGTCACCATCGACAACCTGCGCAAGGCGACCCACCTCCGCATCGACACCAGAGTCGACGGTGGCAACTGGGTGAAGCACACCCCGGCAGCCATTCCAGAAGGCTAATCAACCCTCCAACCCCATCGGCCTGACCGATGGCAGCAGCAACCCCCCGTCCGGTTCGCCGGGCGGGGGGTCGCTCCGTATTCAGCAATGACGAACCACCGTACACGGATTCGTGTCCCCTTGTTGGCGATCTGCGCGGTTGCGGCGTGGGCGTCGTCGGGATGCGGCGACGATGCCACGCGCCCCCCGTCCGAGGCGCTTCGCGTGGCCAGCGTGACGGTCACGCCCGCGGCCGCCTCGCTTACAGCGCCGGACGCCACCGTGCAACTGGATGCGCGCGTGCGCGACGGCAACGGGCGGGCAATGCCCGGGGTGGTGGTGATCTGGACGAGCCTCGACGCTGCGGTCGCGACGGTCGGCGCGTCGGGGCTGGTGGCGGCGGCCGGCAACGGGACGACCACAGTCGCGGCGACGGTCGGCGCGGTCGCAGGCACGGCCACGGTGACGGTGGCGGTGGAGCATGGGGACCGGGCGGCGCTGGCTGCGCTCCACGCGGCAACGGACGGGCCGAACTGGGCCGACGACGCGAACTGGCTCGGCGACGGGCCGCTGGCGACGTGGCGCGGTGTGGAGACGGACGCGTTCGGCCAGGTCGTGCGCCTGGACCTGGGCGGCCGCCAGGACGGGGAAACCGGGGAGTGGGTATCGCACGGCCTGCGGGGCACGATCCCGCCGGAACTGGGGAGTCTCGCGGGCCTGACCTCACTGAGCTTGCGGGCCAACGCGCTGACGGGTCCGATTCCGCCGGAGTTGGGCGGTCTCGCCAGCCTGGAAGAGCTGTGGCTCGACGGCAACCGGCTCGAGGGTCCGATTCCGCCGGAGCTGGGGAGCCTCGCGCGCCTGAGGGACCTGCGCCTGCGCGGCAATGCGCTGGCGGGTCCGATCCCTCCGGAGCTGGGGAATCTCGCCGGTCTGGAGGGGCTGTGGCTCGACGGCAACCGGCTCGAGGGTCCGATTCCGCCCGAACTGGGGAACCTCGTGCACCTGAGGGGGCTGTCCCTGAGCGGCAACGCGCTGGCGGGTCCGGTCCCGCCGGAGCTGGGCGCTCTCCCATACCTGGAATACCTGTACCTCGACGGGAACGCGCTGACGGGCGCGCTCCCGCGGAGTCTCGTGCGGATCGGCAGGCTGGTGCGGCTCCGTTTCGAGCGGAACGACGGTCTCTGCGCGCCGGGCACCGCCGAATTCATGGCCTGGCTGGACGGCATCGGGCAGACCGACCGAGGCTCGTTCTGCAACGAGACGGACCGGGCGGCGCTGGCCGCGCTGCACTCGGCGGCGGACGGCGAGAGCTGGACCGACTCGGGAGGCTGGCTGGGCGGCGCGGCGCTCGCGGGGTGGTACGGGGTCAGGACCGACTCAGTAGGCCGCGTCGCGACGCTCGATCTGGCCGGCAACGGTCTCGCGGGGCGGCTTCCGGCGGGTCTCGGCGACCTGGCGGCGTTGACGGCGCTGCGCGTCGGCGACAACGCGCTGTCCGGGCGCCTGCCGCGCAGGCTGCTCGATCTCCCGCTGGGGGAGCTGGACTACGCCGGCACGGAGCTGTGCGCGCCGGCGGACGAGACGTTCCGGGGGTGGCTGGACGCCATCGCCGTGCTGCGGGGCACCGGAACCGAGTGCGCGGCGGCCACGAACCGGGAGATCCTCGAGATGCTCCACGACGCGACGGGCGGGCGCGACTGGATCGACTCGAGGAACTGGCTCACCGACGCGCCGCTCGGGGAGTGGCGCGGAGTCGAGGTGGACGACCAGGGCAGGGTTGTCGAACTGCGGCTTTGGGACAACGGGCTGGCAGGCCCGATCCCGCCCGAACTCGGCGAATTGGCGCACCTGGAGTACCTGCGGCTGAGCGACAACGGCCTCACGGGCGCGATTCCGCCGGAACTCAGCGGTCTGTCCGGCCTCACGTACTTGGCGCTCGACGGCAACGCGCTCACGGGCGCGATCCCGCCCGAGCTCGGCGCTCTTCCGGCTCTCGAGGAGCTGCGCGTCGAGAACAACGACCTGTCGGGCCCCCTTCCGCCGGAGTTCGGCGGTCTCGCGAGCCTGCGCGGGCTGGGGCTCACGGGCAACGCCCGGATGTCGGGCCCGCTCCCCGCCGAGCTGACGTCGCTCGGCCCGCTCGAGCGGCTCCTGACCGGGGGCACGGGGCTGTGCGCGCCCGCGGACCCCGCCTTCGCGGCCTGGCTCGACGGGGTTCACACCCGCCGCGTCGTACCCTGCGCCGACCGGGAGGCGCCGGCCGCGTACGTGGTGCAGGCGGTGCAGTCGCGCGCGTTTCCGGTCCCGCTGGTCGCGGGCAAGCCAGCCTTGCTGCGCGTGTTCCCGACGGCGGCACGGGCCGCGGGCGCGGGCGTCCCGGCGGTTCGGGCCCGGTTTTTCGTCGACGGCCGGGAAACGCACATGGAGTACGTTCCGGGCAAGTCCGAAGCGATCCCGGCCAGGATCGACGAGAGCTCCCTTGCCACGTCGGTCAGCGCCGAGATTCCGGGGAGCGTGGTGCGGCCCGGCCTCGAGATGGTCGTCGAGGTCGACCCCGAGGGCACGCTCGACCCCGCGCTGGGCGTCGCACGGCGGATCCCCGCGACCGGGGGGCTGCCGGTCGACGTGCGGGCCCTGCCACCGCTCGAGCTGACGGTCGTGCCGTTCCTGTGGGCGCAGGCGCCGGACTCCTCGATCCTGGACGCCGTCCGTGGGATGGCGGCGGACCCGGAGGGCGACGCGTTGCTCGCGGACGTGCGTGCGCTGCTCCCGGTGGGCGCGCTAGAAGTGACGGCGCACGCACCCGTGCTGAGCTCCAGCAACGACGCCCGCCGCCTGATGGAGGAAACGGAGGCGATCCGCGCGCTGGAGGGCGGAGGCGGCCACTACCTGGGCACGATGGCGGGCCCGGTGGTGGGGCCCTCCGGGGTGGCGTTCCTGCCCGGTCGGGCGGGCTTCTCAATCCCCCGCTCGGGCACCATCGCGCACGAACTCGGCCACAACCTGGGTCTCCACCATGCGCCGTGTGGGGGTGCGGGCGACCCGGACCCGTCGTTCCCACATCCGGACGGATCGGCCGGCGCTTGGGGCTACGACTTCGCGCGCGGCGAACTGGTGCGTCCGTCGACCCCGGACCTGATGTCGTACTGCGGCCCCCCCGACGGGATCAGCGACTACCACTTCGCCAACGCGCTCCGCTACCGGCTGTTCGAGGCGCGCCGGTCGGCGGTTCCGGCCGCCGCCCAGGAGAGGTCGCTTCTGCTGTGGGGCGGCACGGGCGCGGACGGCGCGCCGTTCCTGAACCCGGCCTTCATCGTGGAGGCGCCGCCGGCGCTGCCAGACTCGGTCGGCGCGTACACGCTGACCGGCCGGACCGCGCGCGGAACCGAACTCTTCTCGTTCAGCTTCGAGATGCCCCGTGCGGCCGACGGCGACGGCGGTTCCGCGTTCGCGTTCGCCCTTCCCGTGGAGCCCGGCTGGGCGGGCGAACTTGCCGGCATCACCCTCGCCGGCCCTGGCGGAACGTTCGCTCTGAACGACAACAGCGACGTCCCGATGGCCATCCTGCGCGACCCGCGCACCGGCCGCGTGCGGGGCATCCTGCGCGCGCCGCCCCCGGCCCAAGCCGCGATGGACGCGACGGAACGGTCCGCAACGCCGCCAGAGCTCGAGTTGCTGTTCAGCCGCGGGATGCCGAGCGCGGCGGCGTGGCGGCGATGACGGCGCCACGGGGGACCGGGGCGAGGGCTTTCCAACCCATTGAGATGGACTCACACACAGACGCGTGCGCGTCTCTCCCAAAGCACAAGGAGACGGCAGGATGATTCGGAACAAGCTTGGTTTGCGAGCCCGCTCCCTCATGGTTGCCGTCGCGGTAGTCTGCTGGCTTCTCTCCGGAGCGGCTGCGCACGGGCTTCACGGTCAGAACACGGTGCCTTCGGCGCCGCAGAACCTGGAGGCGACCGCCCTCACCCCCACCTCCATCTTCCTCCGCTGGGACGCGCCGACCTCGGACGGCGGGAGTAGTATCACCGGCTACCGGATCGAGGCGTCCGCCAACGGCTCCACGGGCTGGATCCCTATCGGCAGCACTGTGACCAACAGCTACACGCATGGCGACCGCGAACCAGGCACCACCCTGTACTATCGCGTCTCCGCGACCAACGCTGAGGGGACTGGAAACCCCTCGAACGTGGTCCCGGGCATCACATCGGGGACCACAGGGGGCACCGGTACAGTGGGAGCACCCCTGAATCTGACGGCGGTCGCGGTCGGGACCGCCATCAACCTCAACTGGGACGTACCGTCCTCGACCGGCGGGAAGACGATCAGCGGGTACCGGGTGGACGTGTCGGCGAATGTCGGCGTCAGTTGGACGCAGCTGACGACTACGACCGCGACCGAGCACCAGCATCCGGGTCTCCCGGTAGGCGTCACCCGCCACTACCGGGTCAGGGCGCTGTACTCCGACAACACCTTGGGGCCCCCGGCGTTCGCGAACGCCACCACGGTGGCGACCGGGGTACCGAGTGCGCCCCGCAATCTGAGCGCAACGGCCGCTGGCTCGTCGGCCATCGACGTGGACTGGGACGTGCCAGCCTCGAACGGTGGGAGTCCAATCACCTCCTACGAGGTTTCCGTGTCCGCGGACGGCGGTGTAAGCTGGGGCCCGCCGCAAACCACGGTCCTGACTGAGTACCAGCACACGAGTCTTGCCGCAGGCGTCACCCGCCATTACCGGGTCAGGGCGAGGAACGCCAACGGCTTCGGGTCCTGGACGTCCGCGGTGAGCGCCACGACGTCGACGGGAACGGCGCCGGGGCCGCCCCGCGCCCTGACGGCGACCGCCGTCAGTTCCTCGGCGATCGAACTGAGTTGGAGCGTCCCGCTGAGCTCGGGCAGCAGCGCGATCATCGGGTATCGGATCGAGCGTTCAAGCACGCGAACCGGCGGATGGAGGGATCTCGAGGACGACACAGGCAACACGCGCACCACCTACCAGGACACGGGCCTCTCGCCGAACACGACCTACTACTACCGGGTCTCGGCGATCAACTCCTACGCGACGGGAATCCCCTCGAACGTCGATGACGCCATCACCCAGCGGGACGTGCCGGATGCGCCCCGGCAATTAACGGCCCGCGCCCGAGGGACATCGGTCATCGAGTTGAGCTGGAGGGCGCCATCGTCCAGCGGGACGGCCCGGGTGACCGGTTACCAGATCCAGTCGTCCAGCACGGGAACCGGCAGATGGAGGGATCTCGAAGACGACACGGGCAACACGCGCACTACCTATGAGGACACGGGCCTCAATCCGAACACAACCCGCTACTACCGGGTCGCGGCGATCAGCGACGCGGGCACGAGTGACTGGTCGAACGTCGACGACGCAACCACCGACGACCTCACCGTTCCGGGCGCGCCCACGGGTCTCACGGTGAACCCGAACAGCGTCAGGGGAAGCACCGAACTCCGCCTCTCCTGGACAGCCCCGGCCTCGAACGGAGGGAGTGCGATCACGGGCTACCGCATCGAGAGGGCTGCCACCCGCAGCGGCCCTTGGAGAATCCACGTGTCCAGCACCGGCAGCGGCACCTGCACCAGGTGCACCTACACCGACCGCGGTCTAAGCCCTAACACAACCTGGTTCTATCGCGTGCGTGCGCTCAACGCCCAAGGGCAGGGGGCTCCGTCGAACGTGGATAACGCCACCACCCTCGCAGCGCCTCCCGGGCCGCCGCAGAACGTGCGTGCGCGCGGGACCGGGCCGGACAGCATCCTCCTCGCATGGGACGCGCCGGCGGCCGACGGAGGGGCGCGGGTTACCGGCTATGCCATCCAGCGGATCGGGCCCAACAACAACTCGTGGATCACCCACCGCACCAACACGGGGACGACGGCAACCACATTCACGGACACGGGACTGCAGCCGGCGACCCGATACCGGTACCGGGTGGCGGCGATCAACAGCGTGGGACGCGGCGATTGGTCGTTCGAGGCGAGCACGAGCACGTACGCCCAAGCTCCCGGGGCACCGGTCGGGCTGACGGCCCGGGAGGTGGGCACCGCACGCATCGACCTGTCGTGGAGTGCGCCCCGCAACACCGGCGGGGCCCCGATCCTCGGCTACCGGGTCGAGGCCTCCGACGACGAGCGCAGGACCTGGCGGATCATCCGTCGCAACACCAGCTCGACGGGGACGACGTTCTCCGACGTGAACCTCCAGCCCGCGACCACACGGTACTACCGCGTCGCGGCGATCAACACCGCGGGGACCGGGCCGTATTCGAACTTCGCAAGCGCGACGACCGAAGCCACCGTGCCGGGCACGCCCCGGAGTCTCGACGCGGACGCCGACGGCACCTCGCGGATCGAGCTTTCCTGGCGAGAGCCCACGAGCGACGGGGGCTCGCGCATCACCGGGTACCGCATCGAGGTGTCCGAAGATGTGGGCGCCAGTTGGGATAACCTGGTGGCCAACTCGCACAACACGCGCACGACCTACGTGCACACGGGGCTGGAGCCGGCCACCAGGCGCCACTACCGCGTCTCGGCGATCAACCGGGAGGGCGTGGGCCGGGCGTCGCGGGCGGCGAGCGCCACGACCGACGCGACCGTGCCCGCCGCGCCCACCGGGCTGACGGCCACCGCGGTCACGTCCACGCAGATCGACCTGTTCTGGCTTGCGCCCGCCTACGATGGCGGCGCCGCCGTCACCGGCTACCGCATCGAGGTCTCGGAGGACGGCGCCGCGTGGACGGATCTGATGGTCAACACCGGTTCGAGGGCCACCACGTTCTCGCACACCGGCCTGCTGCCGGGCAGCACGCGCCACTACCGCGTCTCGGCGATCAACCGGGTGGGCACCGGCGCGGCGTCGGCGAGCGCCTCGGCGGCGACCGACGACCCCATTGGGCGCGCGGGGCGACTGAATACGCGCGTGCTACCGCACGTGGTGGGCGCGATGACCTCGAGCACCGTATCGGCGATCGCGCGCCGCGTCGACGCGGTGGCCAGCGGGATGGGCATGCAGCGGCGCGTGGAGACGAACGGGCTGTCATCCATGGCCGCGAGCCTGTCGTCGCCGGACGCAGGAGGCCTCGGCCTGGCGCAGGGCGACCAGGCCGGCCTCGCCGCCCTCTTCGGCGGCACCTCGTTCACGATGCCTTTGGGCGCCCCCGCCGCGCAGCAGCAGTCCGCGACGGGCACCCAGTTGGCGAGCTGGGGCTCAGGCGAATACCACCACCTCGGCGAACCGGGCCAGAGCACCCTCGACTGGAAGGGCAACATGGTGAGCGCCCACGCCGGCCTGGACGTGCGCGTGGGACCCGACATCCTGGCGGGTGTCGCGGGCTCGTACTCGTCGGGCAGCTTCGACTTCACCGACAAGACCGGCGCCACGCCGGTAACGGGCACCTACGGCACCACCATGGCCAGCGTGCATCCCTACATGGCCTGGTTCTCCGGCGGTGGCGCCGCTTCGGTGTGGGGCTCGGCCGGACTCGGCCGGGGCGACATCGACGTCGACGACGTGCGCGAAGGGTTCCGCACCACCCCCGCGAGCCTGTTGACGGGGGCCGGGGGCGCCAGCTACCAACTGCTCACGCGAGGCACGGCCGGTGTGCGCCTCAAGGCCGAGGGCTGGTACGGCGAGGTCACGGTCGACGGCACCCAGCAGATCGAGGAAGTCACGCTGACCATGCAGCGCGGCAAGGTCGCCCTGGAGCTGATGCAGGCCTTCAGCAGCGACACCGGGAGCGAGACGGCGGTCGTGCTCGAGGGCGGGATGCGCTACGACGACGGCGACGGCATAAACGGCGCCAGCGCGGAAGTCGGCGGCGGGCTGCGCTACACGAACCCGGGATTGGGGCTGACCGCGGAGGGCCGCGGCCGGTTCGTGATCTCGGCGCGCGCCGGCTACGAGGAATGGGGCATGGGTGGCACGCTCATGTTCGACCCGGCGACCCGCGGCCAGGGGCTCTCCATCCGGGTGGCACCGTCGTATGGCAACCACCTGAGCGGGGTGAGCCAGTTGTGGGAGCGCGGGGTGCACGACGCGGTGCGCGGCCACGACCTGGGCATGGGGCCCAACGTGGACGGCGAAGTGGCTTACGGCATCGCCGGCTTCCACGGCACGCCCTATAGCGGCTTCTACCTGGGCCAGGCTGGCACGCGGGCCTTCAGCAGCGGCGTGCGCTACGAGCTCGGCGCGGGTGTCGGGTTGCGCCTTGAAGGGACGCGGCGCGAGAGCGAACTCGGTGCCCCGCAACACACGGTCGGCGTCCGCGGGAGGTTGCAGTTCCGCTAGAGCGGGAGGTTGCAGTTCCGATAAGAAGAGCGCCCCCGCCCGGTTCGCCGGGTGGGGGCGAACTCTTCCTCCGAACCCGACCATGTCACCTCTCCGGGCATCTCGAGAAGCCTGGGCGCAAGTAGCGTTGCGTGATCAGTCACGATAATCTCACGCATATTACCCACCGGATCACTATTATCTCACCTTTATCATTGTACCGTGACGATATGGACGCGACGTTATTTGGAGCGACAATATTGACGGAGGCCATATGATCCCCGTAGCTTGCCACGCTAGACCGATCAGGAGGCAAGCATGTCCCGTCTACCCGTGACCCTTCGCTATCCTATGTGCCGGACAATCCTCACGTTGGCCATCCTGCTGGCCGCAGCCGCCCCGTTACAGTCCCAGCAGGTTCGTACCGTCGCCGATGACACCGCGATTCGACTGGATCCCGATCCCGAGAGCCCGGTCATCGCCACGCTGCCCGCCGGCACGGACCTGAACTGGGTGGGCGAGTCGGGCGGGTGGTACACCGTGTCCTTCACCGGACCGGGAGGGGAGGACCTCCTCGGCTACGTATTGTCCGGCGAGGTCCAGGTGTTGGGCGAGCCGCCGAGTTCCGTGACCCCGCCGCCGGGAGCGCCCGCCCCCCTCCTGCCCGGGGGGATCCCGTCTTCCGGGCAGCTTGCCGGGATTCCCGACGTGGAGCTGCAATACGAAAACGAACGCAATCGCCGATCGTCGGGCCTGAAGAAGATCATCTGGGGAATCGCCCTGATCGGCGCGTCCCGGGCGGCCCTGGACATGATTCCCGCGCTCCAGGTTCCGGAGCCCGAAGACTATGCCACCGCCGACGAGTATCAGTCGGCGCTGGATCGGCGGGACAACGCAGAGACGGGGCGCAGCGTGGTCAGCGGGCTGGGTGGCGCCTTGATCGGATGGGGGGCCATCGAGTTCGGCTGGGGCTGGCGCCGGATGTCCATCCTCGAGGTCGACCTGCCGCGGCAGGGGGAAGCTCCGCTCGAGCAACAGTACGCCGAGGCGAACGAAAGGCGGATGTCGGGGCGCAGCAAGTTTTTCTGGGGCGTCTTTCTGATCGGCTCCTCCTACGCGGCGGTCGAGTACATCCCCGCCCTCGGCGTTCCGGACCCGGAGGAGTATGACGACCCCGACGAATACCAGAGCGCTCTGGACCGGCGGGACCGGGTCGAGACCATTCAGCAGTGGACCATGCTGGGTGCCGGGGCGTTGGGAGCGTGGGGTGGTGTCCAATGGGTGAGGGGGGCGCGCCGCATGACTCAGATCGAAGCCACCGCGCGCATGGCGTCGCTGGACGTACCATGGGCCTCTCGCGACAGCGGCCTGACCCCCGAACTCTTCGTGGGCCGGGACCGGGGCGGACGCACCAATGTGGGACTTCAGTGGACATGGTAGTGGGGATTCCTGCCGATGGATGGTGGACAGCTTGACTTGAGGCCCGGCACGTGAACCGGCGCCGTCTCTTCTACGGCCTTGGCGTGACCGCGATCCTGGCCGGGACGGCCGTGGTGGTCGTTGTTTCTCGCAATACGGCCATGACCCCGGAGGAGCGGGCTCTGGCCGCCGAGACGCAGCTCGACCTCTCACCGCAGACGATCGCCTCCGTGGAGGCCGATCTGATCGCCGAGGGCTTCCACTCGGGAGATGCCGACGGCGTGCTGGAGGAAGAGGCTCGCACCGGCCTGCGCGAGTGGCAGTCGGCCAACGGACTGGCTGCGACCGGCTACCTCGATCGGGCCAGCGTGGCGGAGCTCCTTCCCCTGGGCGAGGCCGCCGAACGCCAGGCCGAGATCGCGCGCGTCGAGGCGGCGGAAGCTGCCCGGCAGGCGCAGCAAGCCGAGGCGGCGGCGCTGGAGCAGGCGCGGCGGAGGGCCGAGGAGGCGGAACGGCTGGCCGCGCAACGGCTCGCGGAGGCACGACGGCTCGCCGCAGCCCAGCAGCGTTCCGAAATCGAGCGGCGCGAGGCGGAGATCCGGGCGGCGGAGCTGGAGCGGGAGGCGGAACTCAGCCGCCTGGAGGCCGAGCGCCAGCGGGCCGAAGCGGAACGCCTGGAGGCCGAGCGGCTTGCGGAGGAGGAGCGCCTGGCCGAGGAGCGCTGCGCCGAGGAAGAGCGCCGCGCCGAGGCCGAAAGACGCGAAGCCGAACTGCTGGCCGAGGCCCAGCGCCTGGCGGAAGCCCAGCGGCAGGCTCAGGCGCGGGCGGAAGCGGAGCTCGGTCCCAGCAGCCTGCTCATGATGTTCGGAAGCGCGCTTTCAGGGACGACCGGACGACTCAACTGGCACCCGAACGAGAACTGGGTTCGTTGGACGGGACTCATCTTCTCCGGCAGCCGCGTCACCGGGATCGATCTGGCCAACCAGGGGCTCAGCGGCACGATTCCCACGATGGTCGCCCGTCTGCAGGATCTCGACTTCATCCGCCTCAGCGACAACTACCTGACTGGAGTAGTCCCCCGGGAGCTGGCAGCCCTCCCGGCGCTCGAGGTCCTTTATCTGGACGGCAACCAGCTTTCGGGTCCGATTCCCCGTGAACTCGGGCGGCTCACCGCGCTGGAGGACCTCTTTCTGGACGACAACCGGCTGGTCGGCCCCATCCCTCCGGAACTGGGAAGCCTGCCCAGGCTCGCGCGGTTGCGGCTGTCGCGCAACGGGCTGTCGGGGGAGATCCCCCCCGAGCTGGCGGCTCTGCGCAACATCGAAGCGCTCCTGCTGAACGACAATGAGTTGACCGGGGAGATCCCGCCGGCCCTCCAGCGGCTATCCGACCTCGAGAGGCTGTCGCTCAGCAACAACCGGCTTACCGGCTGTATCCCCAGGGGACTTTCCCGCTTCGAGTCGACCATCAACCCGCAGCGCGACGGCGTCATCCTGAGAACCTGCATCGTGCAATGAGCGCCGAGATCGGGCCGAACGCAAAGGCCGATGACCGCATTCCGTTTCGGGCCGTCGCGTTCTTCGGTTCCCTCATGGCGGGCATCGTACTCGTGGGGGTGCTCTCCTACGTGTTTCCGGCGGGAGACGACAGCGTCGCCGCCGACCTGCTGATCGACCGCAACACCAACATCTTCCCGTATCCGTTCACCATCCAGAACATCATGTGGCTCGCCTTCTGCGTTGCGGCCGGCGAGCTGGTGGTCCGTCACCTGGCGGGGCAACGGGAGCGAAATCAGATGTTGCTCGGATTGCTGCCGGAGGAGGACAACACGGTCCTTCGGCAGGCCGACCTGGCTCCGATTCTGCGGCGGGTGCACCAGTCCGACCCGGAACGCCGGCACGTACTCCAGCGGCTGCTGACGGGCGCGCTTCTTCAGTTCCGAAGCAGCGGTTCCATCGATCAGGTGCATTCGACCATCAACCTGTCGCTCGAGCTGTACCAGCACGAGGTCGAGATGCGGTACAACATGCTCCGCTACGTCGTCTGGCTCATTCCGACGCTCGGGTTCATGGGCACGGTGCTGGGGATCGCGTTCGCCATGCGTTCGGCGGGGATCATGTTCGCGGGGGCAGGCATCACCGGGGTCGGAATGGGGCCCGAGATGATGCAGCAGATCACCGGCGATCTGGGGGTGGCCTTCTACACGACGCTGCTCGCCCTCCTTCAGTCGGCGGTGCTGATGTTCGCGTTGCATGTGTTACAGGAGCGCGAGGAAGGCGCGCTCAACCAGGTGGGCCAGTACTGCCTGCTCAACCTGGTCACGCGGTTGCGGGAAGAAGGGAGGACATAGGCGATGAAACGACGGAATCGGGAACTCAGCGTCTTCGGAATGTCGTCCCTCGACCTGTTTGCGTCGGCGCTCGGCGCCTTCATTCTCATTTCGGTCATCATCTTCCCCTACATCACCGGCGCTTCGCAGACGACTGCGCCCACCGCCTCGCCGCCGCCGCCCCAGGTGGTCGCCGCGGCCCCGACAACCGAGGCGCCGGCGTGCCCCGTTTGCCCCTCCCTGGCGTCGATCACGGCCCCCGAGCCGCTGTCGTGTCCGGTTTGCCCGACGGTACCGGCCACGGAGCCGATGGAGTGCCCGGTTCAGGCTCCCCTGCAGTGTCCGATCTGTCCGACGCCGGACCCATCGGCCGAGGCGCTCGTGTGCCCGGCGGCTCCACCCGCCATGTACCAGTTTCCCCACCTGGACCTGATCATCGTGTTGGACGTGACCAGCAGCATGGGTCGGCAGGTGGCGTCGCTCAAGACGGAGGTCGGACAGTTGAGCGACCTGCTGAGCCAGCTATCGCCCAGCCTGGGCATCGGCATGGTCGCCTTCGGAGACAGGTCCTGGGAGCGGCCGCTGACCATCTTTCCGCTGCGCCAGATCTCTGGACCGACGCTCAATCGAGCCGCGTTTCGCGGCTTCGTGAACGGTCTCAACGTGATGATGGGCCTGGGAGGCGGGATGAACCTCGATCCCCAGGAAGCCTTCTTGCAGGCGCTCACGGAGGCGACCCGGATGCCGGCACGGCCGGAGGCTCAGCGCCGCGTGATCGTCATGGTGACGGACTACCCGGCCTACCCGGAAGAAGTCAACGCGTCCATCGCGACCGCGGCCAACGTCGCCCAACAGAGCGGCCACCAGGTCTCGACCGTCTATATCAACACCACGGGCGCGCCGAATGCCGAGGCGGAAGCGTTTCTGCAGAGCGTGGCCGCGGCAGGCGGAGGGCAGTACGTGCGGGACGTGGGGGGATCGCTGACAGTGAATCTGCTGCTGTCGCTGCTGTAGGTGTTTAGCGGCCGAGCCCCGCGAGCCCCGGGATGTCCAGCCCGCTGGACGATTCTCCTCTGGCCAGCGCTTCTCGCGCTCACCTGGCCCCACGCGCTCCAGGCCCAGAACGACGAGCGCATCCTGCTCGCAGCCTGCATCGGCGAGCCGGGGAGCGGCGACACCCACGTCTCCGGCATCGTTACGAATTCGGTTACCGGATCCCCGCTAACGGGTGCGCGCATCGAGGCGGTGTCGTCCGGCGGCACGGTCCTCACCGAGACGCACGCGCAGATCGGCGGAGAGTACCGCCTGTGCAAGCTGCCGTCCACGAGGGGACTGACGCTGCGCGCCATCTTCGGCACCAACGAAGGTGTACCGGTGCCCATCCCCGGTCCCGGCCCGCAGTTCATGGATTTGACGGTCCCGGTCTCCGACCCGGTCACCATCATGGGCACGGTGCTGGACAACGCCACTCAGCAGCCGCTGGAGGGGGTGTGGGTGGCTCTCTCCGGCACCCGCTTCTCCACCGTCACCAACGCCGAAGGCAAGTTCAGCTTCCTCGATGTCCCGCCCGGGAACCATGTGTTGGAGTCCAACCAGATAGGGTACGCCTTCCGCGCGGACTCGCTCACTTTTCTCCGACACGCGCTCGGACTGCGCATCGCGCTCTCCGAACAGGCAATCCCGCTGAACCCGATCACGGTCACCGGAACGCGCGACCGGAATGCCCTCCGCGACGCGGAGATCGCGCGAATCGGGAATCCCTTCGCCAGCCGGTTCGAGGGGATCACGCCGTCGGAAGTGGATGAAATGCGGCCACAAGCTGTCGATGCCCTTTATCTGATCGAGCATATGATACCGAGCATCAGGATCGTCTACGGGCGAGGGGCGCCTTGCGTGGAGCGGACTCGATGAAGGAATACTCGAGGATGCCAACAAATCGCCGTGTACGTGGACGATATACATATGCCCGATCCAGGTGACCTCCGGTCTCTCGTGTTACCGAGCGATATCTCTCACATGCAGTTCATGCCCCCGCTTGACGCGCTTGCTCGCTATGGACGCACGGCCGAGAACGGCGTGTTGTTGATCTATACCCGGTAGGGGCTCCAGGCATTCACCCTTTCGGAGTCATCACTCCTGGGTGGCGAGCAGGGACGGGAAATCGGGGTCGATCACACCGCGCAACTCAACTCTCAACGTCATCAGGTCGCGGTGGATCGCATCGGTCTTGCACTCCAGGCGATCCAATCGCTTCTCGATCGGCTGAAGTTCCTCCCGAAACATCGGCCGAACTTCTTCCTGAATCAGAGGTCGAACTTCCTCCCGGATGATCGGCCGAACTTCCTCCTGAATGATCGGCCGAACCTCCTCGCGGATGATCGGCCGAACTTCTTCCCGAATCATCGGCGGCACTTCTTCCCGGATCACCCGCCTGATCGCCTCGAGAGCCTTTTCGTCCACCTTTTTTCTCCCCTTGGCCGCGTCGTCGCGTTCCCCGAATCTGGCGCGCAACGCCCGAAACCGCCACGGAACGGGGCCGGCAGCGCAGCGCCCGTGAATCTCGCCGTTGCAACCGGGCGAGACCATGGTGAAATGAGTCCGCTAGCCGCCCATGCGGTAGCCGACCCCGCGCTCGGTCAGGATGTAGGTCGGGTTGGCCGCGTCGTCGCCGAGTTTCTGGCGGAGCTTCTTCGCAAAGGTGCGCACCGGGCCCGGGTTGCCCCCGCCGCGCCGGCCCCACACCTGGCGCAGCAGCCGGTTGTAGGTGACCACTCGCCCGGCGTTGCGCGACAGCACGCGCAGCAGCTCGTACTCCGTCGCGGTCAGCTTGACCTCGCGGCCTGCCATGGTGACCCGGCGCTGGTCGTATTCGATGTTGAGTTGGTCCAGTACGAAGGGCGTGGGCTGGGCCTGCCGGCGCAGCGCCGCCCGGACCCTGGCCACGAGTTCCGTCGGCGAAAAGGGCTTGACGATGTAGTCGGCCGCCCCGAGTTCAAGCGCCTTCGCGATGGTCTCGTCCCTGCGGTAGCCGGAGATGAAGATGACCGGCAGGTCGGCGAGCTCCGAGGTCCGCTCCATCAATTCGATGCCGTCCGTGCCGGGAAGGATCAGGTCGAGAAGCACAAGGTCGGGCTGCTCGGTCAGGATCAGGTGCGACAGCTCCTGCGGGTCGCCCGTCATCACCGCGGCGTAGCCGGCCGTTGCCAGACCGTCGCGGACGAAGCGCAGCATCAGCGGGTCGTCGTCGACCACGAGTACGCGCGTGGACTCGTGTCGCTCGGAGGCCGGCCGCCTGTAGCTGTCTCGGGAATCGGCCGTCGCGTCCCCGGCCACCGGGAGGGTGAAGGTGAAGCGCGCGCCCATGCCCGGGCCTCCGCTTTCGGCGCGAATCCGTCCGCCATGTGCTTCCACGATGCCTTTGCAGATCGCCAGCCCCAGCCCGGTGCCTCCGGCAAGGCCGACGCGCTTCTGGAAGAGGTGCGGGAGCCGCTCGGGCGCGATCCCCCGTCCCTCGTCCGAGACCGATACCGAGAGGTGCGTGCCGTCGCGCGCCGCCTCCACCCGGATCGGCGACGACTCCGGGGCGTACCGCCCCGCGTTGGCGAAGAGATTGATGAGCACCTGTACGATGCGCTCGGGGTCGGCCATCGCCCGCGGAAGGTCCGGCGGAAGGTCGATGAGGACCGGGTGCCGGCCTCCACCGCTCAAGAAGGTGGTCCGGGCCTGATCCACGAGCGAGGCCACGTTGGAGGGCTCGGGTGCTACGGTGAGCGTGCCTGCCTCGATGCTTCCCGCGTCCAGCAGGTTCGCGATGAGGCCCCTCATGTGGTTGGCCTGGCCGTTGATGAGGCGGAAGAACTGCAGCATCTCGGCCCGGGACGGGACCGGAGAGGCCTCGAGCACGGTTGCGGCCGAACCCTTGATGGAGGTGAGCGGGGCGCGGAGCTCGTGGCTCACCATGCTGAGGAAGTCCGCCCGCTGCCGCTCCAGTTCGTCGAGCGGCGCCAGATCCTGCAACGTGACCACGACCGAGACGACCTCCCCCGACTCGGAATGGATCGGGGTCGCGTTGACGAGCGTCCGCACGCTCCGGCCGTCGGGCACTGAAAGCTCGATCTCTTCGGCGCGCGTCGTCCTGGCGCCCTCGAGCTGCCGGGCCAGCGGGAGCTCCGCGAGCGAGTACTCCCGCCCGTCGGCGTGCCGGCACGTCATCACCTCCAGGAGCTGCTCCGGCGGACAGCCCGGGGTGCGGATCTGCTCGCCGATCCGCTGCGCTTCCCGGTTCAGCGACATCACACGCCCCGTCTTTGCGTCGAACACCGCCACGCCCACCGGCGTGGTTTCCACCAGGGCCTCCAGGTCGGCGCGGGCCCGCTCGACATCGCGGTGGGTGCGGGCATTCGCGATCGCCGTGGCCGCCTGCGAGGCGAAGAGGGTGAGAATCTCCTCGTCTTCGGCCGTGAACGCCTCGCCGTTTCTCTTCTCCCCGAGGAAGAAGTGACCGAGATGCTCGCCCCGGTGGTGCATCGGCGCTCCCTGAATCGTCCTCGGAATCCACGGCGTCGGGTGGAAACCGCGCGACCGGAGGTGACCGGGGAAGTCGGAAAGCCGAAATGGCTCCAGATGGTCCCGAAGATGCTCGAAGAGCCGCAGCCCATCGGGCCACGCCGTCATCGTCCTCTGCTTGTCGAGAGCGAAGCCGGAGGTCAGGAAGTCCCGAAGCTGCCCCTGCTTGTCGACCGTCGTGATTACGCCCAGGCGCGCGGCGGTCAGCGCGCGGGCGCTGTCGACGACCTCCTGCAGCACGTTGGCCAGGTCGAGGCTTGAGTTGATGCGCAGGACGGCACTGCTGAGCCGAACGAACCGGTCCCGCAATTCCCTGTTCCGGCGTCTGAGTTCGTTGACATCATTCACGCGGCGTCTCCCTCTCCCACATAAGACATGAAATCAACATAAAATTAATACATCTGTACACGTTTTAAACATATCAATTCCTCTAGATTAGAGGAATGTTCCGAGTTCCCCACGCGGTACAATCGGCGGTTGCCGGCGCGCTGGTCCTGCCCGAGCGCTGGAAGCACGGGATTGCATACAACCCGCTCTCACCCCGGACCGTGCGGGATCCGTACCCCGCCCTGGCGGCCCTCCGCGCCAGGGCGCCGGTGCACCGCAGCCGATTGTTGAACGCCTGGGTGTTCACGCGCCATGCCGATGTGGAGCTCATCCTGCGCGACCACCGACGCTTCGGCAACGACCCGCGCGAGGACACGCTCTCGCCCCTTCAGCGCGTCATGCTGTCGCCCGCGCACGAGTTCTCGATGCTGGTTCTGGACCCGCCGGACCACACGCGGCTCCGAGCTCGCGTCCGCGACGCATTCGCCCCCCAGGCGGGCAACGCGCTCGAATCACGCATCCGCGGTACAATCGGGACACTGCTGGACGACATTGGCGACCTGTCTTCGTTCGATCTGATGGCGGCCGTGGCGCGCCCCCTGCCCCTGATGGTCATCGCCGGCGTACTGGGCCTTCCGACGGGTGCTCGTCGACTGCGAGGTAAACGGCTCTCCGTTGCGGAAGCGCGACAACGTCGTCGCTCTTACGGGGGCCACCAACCGGGATCCGGAAGTGTTCGAGAATCCGGACCGGCTCGACCTCGGGCGCGACCCGCGCGCCCACCTGTCGTTCGGGAGCGGGATTCACTACTGCCTGGGCGCTCCGCTCGCCCGCCTGCAGGGGCGCATCGCAATCGAGATGCTGCTCGAGCGGTTCCGGTCGATCCGCCTGCTTGGGGACCGTCCGCGTTATCGCCCGAGCGTCATTCTGCGGGGGCCCGAGTCCCTGCAGGTGCGCTGCCTCAGGGCGTGAGGACGAGCGCATCGACGTCGGACCAGCCACTTGTGACGCAGGGAGGCGAGATGGCTTCGCAAGATCAGTTCGAGCGTGTCCTGGAGAAGCTGTATCAGGCGGCGCTGCAGGATGCCGACTGGGTCTCGGGGGCCGCCATCATCCATGAAATGGTCCGTACAAACGGCCATAGCCTGACGTTCGTGGATCTCGGTTCGGGGGCGGAGCCCGAAATCTACCTGTCCGAGTTCTTCGTAGGCAGCGAGCGCAGAGACGATCTTCAGCAGCAGTACTTTCACGACTACTACTGGCGCGACGAGGCAATTCCGCGGCTATACGGACTTCGCGATCGCGAGTTGGTCCACAGGTCCCATCTCTATTCCGACGAGGAGAAGAGAACGTCCGCCACATACAACGAGTTTCGGCGCGTCCACAAGACGCAGGACGGGCTGTTCATGGCGCTCGACGGAGGGAACGGGCTGGCGGTTGTCCTGTCCTTCGGCGACTCCACCGAGCGCGAAGGCTGGGGGCACGATCAGATCCGGCTCATCAGGCGTCTCGCGCCTCACATACGTCAGATCGCCCGCGTGCGACGCGCGATGGCGGACGCCGGGGCGCTGGGCGCATCACTTGCCGAGCTACTCGAGAACCGGCAATCGGGGTTCATGCAGCTCGATCGCCGAGGGCGCATCCTGGAGGCGAATGAACCGGCCCGGGAAATCCTGCTGAAACGCGATGGTCTCTGCGACGAGGATGGCGTGCTGGCTGCCCGCATCAAGGACGAGGACGCGCAGTTGAAGCGCTTGTTGGCGCGGGCTCTACCTCCGTACCGCGTTCATGGCTCCGGCGGCTGGATGAAGGTCACGCGCAGGAAGGTCAAAGCTCCGCTGATCGTGGAAGTCCATCCGGTTCGGAGGATGGGCGCGGGCCACCGGGTCCTGGCGGTCGGCGCGCTGGTGCTCGTTGTCGACCCGGCAAGGCGACCCCGGGTCGATCCGGAGCTGGCCGCCGAGGTGCTGGGGCTGACGCGCACTGAGGCGCGCGTGGCCGTGGCACTGGCGGCCGGCCGGACCATAGCCGACATCGCGGGCGCGCAGGGTTGCGCGCAGAGCACCGTGCGCATGCACCTCAAGCGGGTGTACCGCAAGCAGGGGATTCACAAGCAAACCGAGCTCGTGCGACGGATCATGTCGCTGGAAGGCTTGCGAGGCTCGTCCCGCTAACCGGCGGCGGGAGACCGGGCGGGGTTCCCAAAACAGGGAATGGCGGGGCTGCACCTGCCCTTCACATGCTCGTTGAACGGAAGGCCGCGATCGCGGGCGGCAAGTCTTCCCTCGGCAACGATGTCATCAGGACCATGCGCTTTTCGAGTCCGCCCATCCCCTCTTGCCGGCGCCGCCTGGCCCATTCGGTCGTGGCCTTCGCCACAGTCTGCCTGACCGCCTGCGGCGGCGAGGAAGCGCCGACCGAACCCGAGCCCGCCAACCAGGCCCCGGAGGCTGTGGGCACGATCCCCGACCAGACCGTTGCGGAGGGCGAATCCGCGGTGGTGAACCTGTCGCTCTACTTCAGCGACCCGGACGGGGACGAACTTACCTATGAGGCGTCATCGAACGACCCCGCCGTCGCGACGGCTAGTGTGTCCGGCAGCGCCCTGACCATCTCCGGCGTGGCCGTGGGGAGGGCGAGGGTCACCGCGAGCGCGACGGATGGGAGCTTGTCGGCCCGGCAGGTCATCTTCGTATCGGTCGAATCCACGGCCGCGGGCATCTGTGGGCGGACCGAGCAGGTCGTGGCCGCCATCCTGGGCAGAATCCGCGACGTTTCCGACTGCGCGCTCGTCACCGAAGCCCATCTGGCCGCCATCGACGGCCGCATCGACCTCGGCAGCAGCGGAATCACCTCGCTCAAGCCGGGCGACTTCGCCGGGCTGTCCTCGCTGAGGGAACTCACGATCACCGACAACCCCCTGACCGTTCTCCAGGACGAGATGTTCGCCGGACTGCGCTCGCTCGAGACGCTGTGGCTGTTCAACAACCGCCTCATCACCCTGCCGAGGGCAGCGTTCTTCGAGCTTTCGGAGCTGACGGAACTGAGGCTGACGAACAATCTGCTGTCGAGCCTCGAGGAGGGCATGTTCATCGGATTGGCGACGCTTCAGAGCCTCCATCTGAATGGCAACCGGCTGACCAGCCTTCCGGACCGCGTGTTCGCCGGAATGCCCGTGCTGGAAGAAATGCACCTGGCCCGGAATCAGCTCCGCAGCATCACCAGAGAGGCCTTTTCCGGATTGCCCCTGCTGAGGCGACTCTTCCTGTACGAGAACGGGTTGGAGGCCGACGGTCTGCCGGACGGGGTCTTTGCCGACCTCATTTCGCTGTGGTTCCTCGATCTGGCGAAGAATCAACTGACCGAGCTCTCGGGCGGCGAGTTTTCCGGCCTCGGCTCGCTGGGGAGCCTCGACCTCTCCGAGAATCTCCTGACCAGCCTGCCGGAGGGAGCGTTCGCCGGGATGTCCCGCCTGTTCTCGCTCTGGCTGCACGACAATCCCGTGGATCCGCTGCAGCTCGTCGTTTCGCTCGAATCGGCCGGAGAGGGCCGCTTCAGGGCCAGGGTGCACACCGGCGCCCCGTTCGAGATGATCCTTCCCATCAACGTCGCGAACGGCAACATGGACGGCGGGAACAGCGTCACGATCGCCCGTGGCAGCGTGGAGAGCCGGGTCGTGACCGTCACCCGGACGGCCGGTACGACAGGTGCCGTGACGGTGGATCTGGGAGCGCTTCCCGGCCTGCCCCCCGGGCGATACGCCGACGACCGGGGTGCCTACCATCGGGGCTACGAGCTTGCAAGGTCCGCCGATCTGCCACTGCAGGTGTTTCCGGCGGCGTCGGCCAACCAGAGGTAGCGGAGGAAGCCATGAAGTCATCACATGCTCGTGCTGCAGCGTTCGCGACGATCGTTCTGCTGTTGGTCACCTTCACTTCCGTGTTTGCCCAGAACGCGGGTGATCGCGTCCGCGTGGTCGTCGCCGGTGACACGTTGACGGGAGATGTCACCGAAGCAAGTGAGACGGGATTCACGGTGACTCTCCTGACAGGTGCATTCTCCGGATTCACGCGAGTCGAGGAGGTCGAGTACGGGCAGGTCGAGAGCCTCGAAGTGAGAACCTGTTGCATGGACGGCGCACGGCTGATCGCCGTCGGAGGCGGTCTGCTGCTGGGGTGGGCTCTGGGAGAGTTCACCAATGACGAAACGTGCTCGGAGGCGTTTATCCTGCTCCCATTCCCTACCGTGTCCGAAACTTGTACCAGAAAGGGCAACAACGAGCTGTGGGGAGGCCTCATCGGCGGAGCGGCCGGCCTGGCCGTGGCAATGACCGTTCTCACCGAAAGGTGGGAGGTCATCCCGCACGGGGATCTCGGCGGGGTATCGCTTGCTCCATTGGCGGGCCTGCGGCCCCGTTACGGAGGAACCACCATGATTCTGGGGACGCGGGTTCGCTTCTGAGCCGGCCGCGCCCGTCTATCACGTCCACGGGAAACACGAGCCTGTTCGCTTCGGTGAAGGCCACGACCGGAAGGATCAGCATGACATGCCAGGATGCCATCGGATCCGCCGCTGCAATCATCGCCGGCCTGTGCCTCTTCGCCTGTGGCTCACTGACAGCTCAGGATGTCGGCAATCGTGTCCGTGTGACCATCGCCGGAAGCATATTGACAGGCGACATTGTCGAGACGAGCGACGCCGGGTTCACCCTGGCGCTTTCGGAGGAGGAACTCCGGGACGTGTCCAACATGGAAGTCGACATGCTTGAGGTAAGGACCTGTTGTGTCGACTACGCCTGGGCCTTTCCGACTTTGGGCGGAATACTGGTGGGAGGCCTCGTGACGGCTTACGCGAGCGATGACGTCGTCTGCACGGAAACCACGTTCCTTTGGTTCAGCGACGAGTCCTGTGAAATAAAGGGCAATACCTTCTGGTGGGGCGCCCTCGGAGGGGGCGCGGCGGGCCTCGTCGTGGGACGGATGTTCCTGCGGGAAAAGTGGGAGACGATCCCGATCCCCGGCCGGAGCGGTGCGATGCTCAGTCCCCTGGTGGACATCGGACCCGACCGCAATGGAAATGCCGGCATGATTCTGGGACTGCGCATTCGTTTCTGAGGAGAGCCCTCCCGCCGACAATGGGGCGCTAGTTTGATGCCAACGAGCCGAGCGACCGCTTTCGCGACCCCGGCCATGGCCGTTGCCGCGATCACCATGCTGGTGCTGTCCTGTGGCGATGGCGCTGTCGAACCGGCCCCTCCCCCGACTCCCATGGCCACCACCGTAACGGTCACCCCGGATTCGGCGGCACTGACCGCTCTCGAGGAAACGGCCCGGTTCACCGCCGAGGTACGTGACCAGAACGGCCAGGTGATGGCGGGGGCTGCGGTTGCGTGGACGAGCAGCGATGCCTCGGTGGCGCCCGTGGACGCGTCCGGGCAGGTGACGGCGGCCGGGAACGGGAGCGCGACGATCACGGCAACATCGGGGTCGGCCTCGGGCACGGCGGCGGTGACGGTGGCCCAAGTCGTGAGCGCGGTCGTCGTGTCGCCAGCGGCGGACACCCTGGTGGCGTTCGGGGACACGGTGCGTCTGGTGGCCGAGGCAACCGACGCGAACGGTCACGGCGTGACGGATTCCGAGTTCTCGTGGTCATCGAGCGACACGCTGGTGGCCCGGGTGGACGACCAGGGGCTGGTCGAGTCCATTGCCGAGGGTGACGCAGTGGTGACGGCCACGGCGTCGGATGTGACGGGTGGGGCCGAACTGAGCGTGGTGCCTCCATTGCCGACAGACATTGCAGTCAGTCCCGATTCAGTGCTGCTCACGGCGCTCGGGCAGACGGTGCAACTGGCGGCCGAGGTGCGCGACCAGGCCGGGCGCGTGATGGCCGGGGCCGTTGTGTCGTGGTCGAGCGGCGACACGCTGGTGGTCGTCGTGGACTCGGCCGGACTGCTGATGGCCGTGGACGCCGGAATCACGACGGTAACAGCGGCGTCGGGCGACGTGTCGACCGCGGTGGTGGTGACGGTGGCGCAGTCGGCAGGGGACCGCGTGGCCCTGGTGGCCCTCTACGAAGCGACGGACGGGCCGAACTGGATCGACAACGAGAACTGGCTCACCGACGCGCCGTTGAGGGAGTGGCACGGCGTAGACACCGACGCCTCCGGGCGCGTGGTCCGGCTGCGACTCCGAGGTCGCTGGGACTCGGAAACGCGGGTCTGGATCCCGCACGGCCTCTCCGGTTCGATCCCGCCGGAACTCGGCAACCTCGGGAGCCTGAGGGAGCTTGATCTCCGCAACAACGATCTGACCCGTTCGATTCCGCCTGAACTGGGCGGCCTGGCGAGCTTGGAGTACCTTAACCTTACGCGCAACCGATTCTCAGGTGCGATCCCGCCCGAATTCGGCGACCTCGGGAACCTCAGGCAGCTTTATCTCGGCCGCAACGATCTGACCGGCCGGATCCCGCCCGAACTCGGCAACCTCGCCGACCTCGAGCGGTTGGACCTCAACAGTAACAAACTCAGCGACCGTATCCCGGCTGAATTGGGTCAGCTCGCGAATCTGACCGACTTGTCTCTCGGAGGTGCGCCCGGAGGGTTCGGGGGCAACGAACTGAGCGGTCCGATTCCCACCGAACTCGGCAACCTCTCCAGGCTCACGCGCCTGTGGCTCGGTAACAACGACCTGACCGGCTCGATTCCAAAGGAACTCGGCAACCTGGCCAGGCTTACCCAGTTGTCGCTTGGCGGCAACGACCTTTCCGGCCTGATTCCGCCGGAGCTGGGCAATCTGGCCAGCCTGGAGGTGATCGCCCTGTGGCGCAACAACCTGACGGGTCCGATTCCGCCGGAACTGGGGCAGCTCGCCAGTCTGACCAACCTGTCGCTCGGCGGTAACTCACTCGACGGTTCGGTCCCGCCGGAGCTGGGCAACCTCGCGAATCTGACGGAGATGTACCTGTGGGGGAACAATCTGTCCGGACCGATCCCGAGCAGCTTTCTTCAGCTTGGCCAACTCCGCGTATTGAGCTTGGGCTCCAGTACGCAACTCTGCACGCCGGGGACGGCGGCGTTTGTCGAGTGGCTGCGGAGCAAGAAGCTCGACGGCGGACCGGCAAACTGTAACGCGGCGGATGTGGCCGTACTCACCTCGCTGCACGAAACGACGGGCGGCGCAGCCTGGGCGGACAATGCCGGTTGGCTGGAGGACCAGGCCTTGGAGAATTGGTACGGCGTCACTGCCGATTCCATCGGTCGGGTGACGACGCTGGATCTGACCCGGAACGGACTCACCGGACAACTGCCCTCACGGCTCGGCGAACTGTCCCGCATGAAGGAATTGCGCATCGGCGACAATCCGCTTACCGGCCGGCTGCCGCTCTCATTGGCGCGGCTGCCTCTACGTGAATTCCACTACGGGGACACGCAACTGTGCGCGCCTGTCGAGTCGGACTTTCAGACCTGGCTGGATGCCATTACGTCGCACCAGGGTACCGGCGTCGAATGTACGCCCGTGTCGGATCGCGACGTCCTTGAGACGTTCTATCGTGCGACGAGCGGACCGGATTGGATTGACAGCGAGAACTGGCTGACCGATGCCCCGTTGGACGAGTGGTACGGAGTCGAAACAGACGAATCCGGGCGTGTGACGGGTCTTCAACTCGCCGGCCGGTGGGACAGCGCTCCGTGAACCAAGAGTATCAAGGTAAGGAATCGTCTAAGTTCAA